>JAKITG010000096.1 GCA_021648195.1 Flavobacteriaceae bacterium
TGCTCGGAAGAATTACTCCTATGGAAAAATGGAATGAAGAAAAACATTTAATTTTAATGAAAAATAAAGCAGCATAATTAATAATCGAAATTTAAAAGATTACTCTTGTTTTATAGGGGTCAAAACATAGCTATGGTTCTATTTTTTAGCGAAAAGTAAAGACAAAATTACAAGTCAAAACGGAGTAGTTATTTATTTACAGTTCCTTAGGTTTATAGGTTTACTAAACTTTTAATTTTAGTAACCTATAAACCCCAATGTCATGCTTTTATAATTCAATAATTTTTTGTTATGATTTAAGATTAATCTTTATTGAAACTTGATGCTGAACGCTAACAGGTACGCTTCTGTATAAGGCAGGTTGCATTTGTGGAATTGTTTTAATGATGTTTTCTACTCCTTCTTTTACATGTTTATTTTTTGTGCTAACCCCAATATTACTAATTTTCCCTTCACTATTAATTATAAAATTAATAACTATTTTATGGCGAACTTCTTTTATGATACTCATATTTAAATTAATAAACTCTTTGGTTTTTGAACTTATGTACGAATTAATTTTATCTTCTGTACATGTAGCAAGCTCATAGCCTTCTTTGTTTCCGCAACCATTAAAAACAGGAGCTTGATCAACAGAAAGTATAGTTAAATTGTTAGGTATTATAATAGATATTTCTTCTTTATCTTCTTTATTGCTTCCTGTTATTTCATTTTTTATTTTCTTTTTACCTAAATAAATACTAAATGAGGAATCGAAATAGACTGCAACTTTCTGGTTATTCTCATAAGCTGGAATTATATTTTTAATTGCATTTAAAATATTTTTTATATCGGATACAATGGTGGGATGTGCTGCATTTACCTTGATGTTTTCTACTTTTCCATTTTTATTAATTATAAAAGAATAGGTGATTGTTTTATTTTCGTTTTTTAAACCTAGCGTATTATAAAGGTTTAAATTGCTATTTTGAAGTAAATAGTTGTTTATGTTTTTTTTAAAACATTTTTTTATTGTTCTATTTCTTGACCCATTACATTTACCGTATTTTGGTGATTTTTCTACTAGATTAAAAGGGATAACTTCATTAATTTGAGTGCTAGAATTTTTTGAAACTAATGAATCAATTTTTAAAATTAATGGCAGCGTTAACTTGTGGTTTTTATTTGTATTTGTTAATAGATTTTTCGCCTCTTCATACCTTGATTTATCAATAAGTGCTGTTGCTAAAGAAAAACTTTTTATTGCTACCAAATTTTCTAATGCTATATCTACTAAACGATAATTTACAATTCTTTCATCATTTTTTAGGTTGTTTAATTTATACTTTATATCGTCATAGTTTTGGAGTGCTTTCTGGATGTTTATTGAATCTTTACTATGAATTTCACCTAAGGTATTTGTGGTTATATAATTACTTAAAACATTTTTAATTTTTTCAATTTCAATTTTTTCACTTTGTGTTGCTATCTCTTTTATTTTTTGTTTTGCTTGAATATTAGTTTTATCATTGGAAAGAATAAGTGTATAAAGTTGGTTCGCTTTTTTATAGTCTTGAGCGTTATAAAATTGATTAGCTTTTATTAAATTATTTGTAGAGCTATTTTTTGTGTTTGAATTGTTTAATAAAACATACGTTCCTCCAGCTATACTAATAATTAAAAACAATATTCCTAAAATCCAACCTATAGTATTGTTCTTTTTTTTAGGCTTTATTTTTAATCTGTTTTTGTTACTAGTGTTTTCTACTTGGTTTTTGGGGTTTAATACGTTTTTAAATTCTAGGCAGTTTTGGTATCTTCCTTCGGGTAACTTGCTAGTTGCTGTATCAACAATTATTTGTGAATTTTCGGAAATTAATTTATAGAAACTTTTTAGTCTTGGTAATGGTTCTCTAACAATTTTATTATAAATTTCAAATTCGGTTGTGTTGTTTTGGTCGTAAACAGGTAATCCTGTAAGCATTTCATGATAAACAACTCCAAGAGAATAAATATCACTTCTGTGATCTACATTGCCACTTGTAACTTGCTCTGGGCTCATATATAAAGGGCTTCCTATGCGAGAACCAGTTTTAGTAAGACTTAATGATTCTCCTGCAAGTTTTGCAATGCCAAAATCCATTATTTTTATGCCTCTATTTGGGGTAATCATAATGTTTGCCGATTTTAAATCTCTATGAATCACACCTTTACTGTGTGCGTAACTTACGGCATCCAATATTTCGCTCATATAATGATTTGCGTCTTTTTCGGGCATTAAGCCTTTGTTTTTAAAGAGATAATCATTTAGTTCTTCACCTTCAATATATTCTAAAATAATAAATAATCCTTGGCTATTATCAACATAGTCTATTACCTTGGTAATATTAGGATGGTCTAAAATTGCTTGTGTTCTTGCTTCTTTTAAAAAACGCTTTTTAAGATTTTGACTTTTAATTAGGTGTGCGTGAAGTACTTTTATTGCTACTTTTAAACCTATACTTATATTCTCGGCAAGATAGACTGTGCCCATACCACCAGAGCCAAGTTCTTTTAAAATTTTATAATTACCAATAGTTGTGCCTATCATAATACTTGCTTGAATTAACAAGTTTTTACTTTTTATTATTTACTTTACTAGATTTTTTATTGAGAATGTATTTGTCATAATCTTTTTTTGTTAAGAAGATTGTATCTCCTTTTTTTGGATTATAATCTTTAGACCATTTATTAATTTTTTGTAACCTTAGTGTGTCAATATTAAAAAGTGATTTTAATTCAGAAAGCGTTTCAATTGTTTTAGCCTTAACATCTGTTTTTTCTCCTAAAATTATATAGTCTGGTATTTTTTTGTTAATCAAATTTTCTTTTTCATTTATTTCAGTATCGAGTATTTCATCAATTGTATTGTTTTTTGTTTCTAAAGTGATATTATTTGTTTTATCTAATTCATCTGTGTTATTTACACTAGTTTCAGCCTTCTGTTCTTCTTCACAATATTCTTCTTCTATTGTTTCATTTTTATTGTTTACCATTAAAAAAATACCCAATAAAAAGAGTGGGATTAAAATAATAGCAAGCATTTTTATTCTTTTCTTTTTTAAATTTTCATCTGCAACTACTAAAATGGGTTCATTGCTTTCTAAATAAAGGGTTTTATCTTTAAATACAGTTTCAATATATGGGCTTTCTAATATTTGTATGGTTTGTATGGTGATGTTGTCTTTTCCTCCGTTTTCGAGTGCTTTATTTAATAGGTTTTCTGTTTTTTGCAGTAAAGTAGCTTCTGTTTCAATAAGGCTTTTAATATTTTGATCTGCCACCATATCATTTAGTCCATCACTACAAATAATAAGTGTATCGTGTTTTTTTAATAATAATGGCTCTGATGAAATTGTGGGTTCTACTTTTTGATGGACACCAAGTGCTTTTAAAATTCTGTTTTTTTGTTGGTGTGTTTTAGATTCTTCAATAGTAATAGTGCCTTGATCTACTAATTGATTTACAAAGGAATGGTCTTTTGTAAGCTGAAAAAGTTGTTTATTGGTATGTAAATAAATACGACTATCTCCTACATGTGCAAAGTAAATTGAATTTTCATAAAGTAAAACTACACAAGCAGTAGTTCCCATTCCTTTATAAGCAGGATACATTTGGGCTGTTGCATATATCTGCTCGTTGGCAAAGGCTAAAGCATTATAAAGTGCTATTTGAAGGTTTTCATGAACTGTTTTATTAAAAAATTCTACAATACTTGCAACTGCAATGTTAGAGGCTTTTTTACCTTCGGCTGCTCCTCCCATACCGTCACAAATAACAAATAGAGTTCCGTTTGGGGTTTCTGCTATTTGGCAACTGTCTTCGTTTTCTTTACGTATGTTTCCTTTGTGCGTAGTTTCGGAATATATAAATTTAAGGCTCATTGTTTTTATAATAAAAAAGCTAATTCTATGTTTCCTAACTTAATGATGTTGCCATGTTTTAACTGTGTTTCGGTAATTTTTTTATTATTTACATAAGTACCAGCTGTTGCATTTAAGTCTTTAATATAATATCCTTTTTCTTTAAAAAAAACTTGAGTATGTTCTCTTGAAACCGTAGGGTGATTTATAACTAGATGGTTTGTGGTGCTTCGTCCAATAGTTATTTTTGATTTTTCAATAGTATAGGATACTAGTTTTTGTTTATCGACCAAAGAGGTAAACTGTATGATTGGTAGGTTTCCTATACGTTTCATTTGGTTAAAAACACGCTTCTCGGTATCTTTTATTTTTTTATCTTCTATTTCTTTTTCTTTAGTTCTATTTATTTTTTGTAATGCTTCTTTTTGAATTTGCAAATCTCTAGTTATAGCTTGACTTTTATTTTTTTCTGTTTGCACTTGACTTTTTAGTATAGTGAGTTCTTCATTGTTTTGCTGTTTATTTTTTTTAATTCTAAAAACAATAAAAAGTAAAAGTAGGAATAACAGTACTCCTGCAAGACTATAATATAGAATGGCATTTTTGTTTTTTGTTTTTACTGTAAATGAATACGGTTTTTGGTTTATATAGAGATTATTTGTGTAGCTATCTCCGTTTTCCTTATGGGTAGAGATGTAGTTAATGATGTATTGTTTTCCTAAATTACTAGTAATAGTAGTTATAGTGGTTTCTAAAAATTTTTGTGCCTTATCTTGGTTATTTGTAATAATTTCTTGACCATAATTAACTGCAACTACATCTGTGAGTCTGTGGTGTTCATAGCCTTGTATGCGATATTGTAAAGAATGAACCGTGATGTTGTGTTTTTCTGCGAAGGCTTTAGCACTTTCTGAAGAGGTGTGGCTCGCCCATTTGTTATTAAAAGCTGTGGATACTATGATTAGGTTTTTGTTGGCAGAAAATGATTGGTTTAATGATGCTAAACCATCATAAATTGCCAGGTATAAATCTGAGCTTTTATTGTTTCCGAAGATATCATTTTTGGGTTGTATGTTGTCAATTGCTTTTAGTAGTTTTTCTTTATTTGATGTATATTGTTTTAATAAAGGGAATATACTTTGTGTACCCTTATTTCTAACCCTATCAAAAACTGCAATATTGATATTAAATTTTTTTGTATTTATACTTTTTATAACATTTTTTAAGGTTTGTTTATAAAAAAGAAGCCTGTCAGGATGGTTTAAATTTTCAACTAAAATAAGGATGTTTTGTGTGTGCGTTTTGGGTTGAATGTTTGCAATTTGTTGTAGTTGAAACTTAATTGGTTCTTTTGCTTCTAAAATTTTAAAGTCTGAGGCTGTTTTTACATTTGGGTTTCTATCAATCACCTTTAGTTGAATTGCTGGAAAATCTTCTTCTGTAGAATTAGTTTCAACGATAATTTGAGCCCAACTTGAAGCACAAAAAATAAAGGTTATAAAAAACAGTACTTTTTTCATTGTACGGTTACTTTAAAATGAAGTTTTAAATAAAAACTTAGTATTGCCTATTTCAATAATAGCTTTATCGTTAAATTTTACCGAGGTATCTGGCTCAATATCTTTACCGTTTAATTTGGTGCTATTGGTGGATAGGTTGTCTTTTAAGTAAAAATTATTGTTTCTAAACAAAAGTATTGCGTGTTGTTTAGAAACAGAAGCGTCTGTATTTAAAATAATATCATTAGAGGTATTTGCACCAATGGTGTTTCTGCCTTCATAAATGCGATAATCTCTACCTAAACTGTCTATGGTATAGGATACTAACCAGCCAACCAGTTTACGGCGTTCTCTAAGTACAACGGTTTCTGCTCCCGCATCATCTGTTACAACATCATCTGTTTTAATATAGGTTTTTGAGAGGTCTTTTGCTGGTTCATTGATTGCCTCTTGATTATCAACAATAGTTTTATCGCTATAATTTGGTGCTTCAATAATGGTTTGGTCAAAAGTTTCGCCTTCTATAATGGTTTTATCTAAGCTACCTACTTTTCGTTCTCCTGTATTTGGACAGTAAGGGCAAGTTTTTAAATTGTTATCGTAAAAATGACCGTTGCTGCATTCGTTGAATCCTTTCATGGGTAGTTATTTTTAGTTAGATGTTGCTTTTAAATTTCTCATCACCTCAATTGCCATATCTTTATTATAATCTCTTATTAAACTAGGTAATGTAAATAATACAATAATACCCCAAATAACAAACCCTGCACCTGTTAACCAATATACAATTTGCAAACCCCATTTTTTCATATAACCATACGGCATGCCTATTAAAAACATAAGTAAATATGCTATCCCAACAGATTTGATGTTACGTTTATATTCTTCCATAAATTCCTCTTGTTTGTTTGGGCTTAGTTTAGCTAATTCGTTTTTGACCATTGAGGGTAAATTTTTTGCTATACTGTTTTTGATATATAATTGATTATCTTGATTAGAGTTAGAATCAGGCACAATTTTTTCTGTTGTTGTAAAACTATTAGAATTGGTGTCTTGAATTTGTAACTGAGAGGTGCTAAATGGATATTTTCTTCCAAGTGTTATTAAGGTGTTACTATTAACTATTATTTTTGAAGCTATTTTCTGTCCATTTACAAAAGTCCCGTTTGTAGATATTAAATCTTCTATAAAATAGTTGGCACCATCAAAGGTAATACGGCAATGATTACTACTTACTTTTTTTGTTGGATCGTTAATTTGTATAGGAATTTCTCCTTGCGAAACATTTGGGTTTCTGCCTACAATAAATGTTTTTTGTGCCATACTAAAAGTTAGTTTGTAATTAATTAGGTGCAATTTGAAGATAAATAGTTTCTTTTACAAAAATTAATGATATAGAGCTGTTTTTTAATGAAAATCCTATAGTTATCAATGATAAAAAAAACGTCTAAGACCAAGTATAGACGTTTTACAAATAACTTCTCAATTGTTTGTTTTGAAAATTTACTTCTTTTTAAGCAAATAAATAGATCTAATAATTTATAATTTTACAAACATAGGAGTTACGAAAAAAATGTTTGTTGTTGAATACTACAATTACCGTATGCTTTGTTGGTTTTCTATTGTTTTGTATATAATGATTCAAAATCAGGATCTGATGTATCTTGATTTACAGATAGAATATCATTATTAACTTTAAAATCAATATCGTCACCTGTTTCTGTCATAGTTCCGTTAGTGCCATCAAAAACATAAGTGCCAGGATGTGTACTGCCATTTTCTGAATAAACATATTCAGTAGTAGAAGTAAAAGTAAAATGACGATTACTATCTGTACTTTTTGTCCACTGCGTTCCTGAAAGTTCTGTTTGACTTGAAGAATTGTCATCATCATTATTGCAAGATGTGATAAAAAGACCAAGTGCCATAATTGTAAAGAATATTTTTTTCATTGTTTTTAATTTTAAAGTTTATACGTTATTCCTAATCTTAAAAGTGCTATACCATAGCCTAATTCTGCATTGACAGCAAAACTATCTGATACGAAATAACGTGCTCCAATTTGTGCCCCAAATAATACTCCAGAAGTCGAGAAACCTAAATCTAATGCTTCTAATAAATCATTACTTCCTTCTGGATATGAGTCATCGTATTTTGTTTTTGCACTTAGATAACCCAATCGTGCTCCTGCATATACATTAAAAGTGTCAGTATTTACAAAATGATAATTACTCACAACACCAATATTCAAATAATTAAATGAGATGGTTGTATCATAATTTAAAGCACTATTTGAATAAAAATACTCTGATTTATACATACCTATAAAACCACCAATTGAGATGCTTTCGGATAACATTTTTTCATAAGAGGCTTCTAATGGTGGAATTTTAGTTTTAAATCCACTTCCAGAATTATAATAGGAGGAAAGACCAAAACTAATGTTTAGCAAAGAATTTTCTTTGGAAAGTTGTTGTGATTGAGCATTTGCAATAAATGTTATTACAAAAAAAAGTAATATTGTTTTTTTCATTTTAATATGTATTTAATTTCTACCTACTCCAAAATTTTATAGTTAGTTTTTCGGCTTGTTCCCAACATTTTAATTGTGATATTTCTATCTTTTACAGCACAAAAAAAGGCAATAAAAAACCACTATTCAAAGAATAATGGTATAGGTAGTTTTTTTAGTGAAAGTTGGGGTTTTTATAGGTTTACTAAACTTTAAAAGTTTAAACCTAAAAAAAACTCATACGATGACTTTGAGTCATCGTATGAGTAACTAAATCACGATTGATACAACAACTCAAACCGTTTTTTAAATTCTTTTTTGTAGGTTTCCTTAATGGTTAATTCTTGATTCATTAAAGATAATCGTGATCCATTAATACGTCCTTGTAATATATTGGTAGAAATATTTACAATATAACTTTCATTAATACGTGCAAAATAATGTGGCAGTTCTCGCAGTACTTCTTTTAACGATTTTTTTAAGAAATAATACTCGCCGTCTTTGGCTAAAAACCAGAGGTAATTTATGGCTAGTTTTTCCTTTTTGTTTATAAAATAATTGGTGTAACACGAAATTTGTATATTTGTTATATAAAAACATACTAATTATGGATTTACAAGCAGATATAAAATGGATACAGAAAGAACTTAATAAAGTGGAAGATAAAACTTTATTAGATGCAATAAAAAGTATGTTAAAGTCAGGGCAGAATCATACTTTTTAAAATAATTAAATCACTTATTTAACTGATAACTAATTGTTTTATGTTATTAATTATTTGTATATTATACTGATAACCAATAATTTAACTCAATGAAATCATCA
>JAKITG010000097.1 GCA_021648195.1 Flavobacteriaceae bacterium
ATATGAAGGAATTAGATCAGAAATTCAATAAAGCCTTTAAAGTTGCTTCGGCGATGACCGAAAAATTACCTTCTGATGTTATGTTACGTTTTTATGCTTACTATAAACATGCAACAAGTAAAGATCAATTTGAAAACCCCTCTGGAAATAATACTGTTAGAAATGCCTTTAAGCTAAATGCTTGGTTTCAGATAAATAATATTTCTGTAGAGGAAGCCAAACAGAAGTATATAGACCTCGTTGAAGAACATACAAATAAAAAAATATACTAACTAAAAAATAAATCTTATGAAAAAAGTACTCTTTTACTCTTTAATTTTACTCTTTATTATTGTAGCTTCTTGTAAAAAAGAAAAACCAATAGAAAAAAAATTAGATGAAAAAAGCTATTCAATTGATGTAAATAATTCTGTAGTTGATTGGACAGCCTATAAAACAACAGGAAAACTTCCTGTAAAAGGTGTTTTTACCGAAGTTAAGATTAATAAATCGGCTGTAGCATCAAGCCCTATTGAAGTTTTAAATGGTTTAGAATTTGAAATTCCAGTAGCTAGTATTTACAGCAAAGATACTATTCGTGATGGGAAATTAACAGCATCTTTTTTTGGTGCAATGAAAAATACACTCAAATTAAAAGGCACATTTCATACCGAAGAAAATGGAAAAGGAAAAATTAGTTTAACAATGAATGGATTGACCAAAGACCTACCTTTTACTTATGAAGTTTATGCCAAAAACATTGATATCAATGCTACTATGAATTTAGATAATTGGCAAACCCAAGCTGCTATAGAAGCTTTAAATGTAGTTTGTAATGACCTGCATAAAGGTGCAGACGGGATTAGTAAAACATGGAGTGATGTTGCTATCCATGCACAAATAAAAACGGTTTTAGAGAAATAAATTTATACTCACGGGGTGACTTTAAGTCACCCCGTAAGTACTCTGTGATGGTTTTATTTTAAACTCGACAAACTCTCCTCCAACATGGTAATCTTTACCAAAGTATCAGCTTCCTTTTTACGCTCGTTGGTAATAACTTGTTTTGGAGCGTTATTTACAAAGCGCTCATTGCTTAATTTTTTTTGTACTGAGATTAAAAACCCTTTGTTATAGTTTAATTCTTCTGTTAATTTTTTAAACTCTTCTTCTGCATTTATTTCTTCTGAAAACGGAATAAAAAACTCATTAGATTTTACTCTAAAGGAGAGTGCTCCATCTACTTTTTTATTTACTTTAGAAATAACTGATAGATTACATAGCTTTTTAATTATTGAATCAAAATTGGTGTCAATACTGTCCTTTTTTAAAATAAAAAGTTCCAATCTATTTTTAAATGAAATATTTTTTTCTTTACGGATATTTCTAATAGCTGAAATTACCTCAGCGGTATAATCAAAATCTAATATAATTTTTTTGTCAAATTCTTTTTGCTCAGGGTAATTAGTAATAATCAATGCTTCATCGCTGTTTCTTTGAGCTATTTGATGCCAAATTTCTTCTGTTAAAAATGGCATAAACGGATGTAATAATTTTAAAATATTTTCAAAAATTTGTTGAACAGCATTAAAGGTAACACTATCAATAGGCTGTTGGTAATCAGGTTTCACTATTTCTAATAACCATGAACAGAAATCATCCCAAATTAATTTATAGGTAGTCATTAAAGCATCAGACAATCTGTATTTTGAAAAATGATCTTCAATCTCTGCATAGGCAGATTGAAACTTGGCATCAAACCATTGTAATGCAATTTTACTAGCAATGGGTTGTTCTATTTTATCATTTACTTCCCAACCACTTACCAAACGATAGGCATTAAAAATTTTATTTGAAAATGCTTTTCCTTGTTGCAATTTTGATTCGTCAAACAACAAATCATTTCCCGCTCCAGAACTCAATAATAGCATTCCTACACGTACAGCATCAGCACTATAATCTTCTATTAGTTTTAATGCATCAGGTGAATTACCCAATTGCTTCGACATTTTTCTACCTTGCTTATCACGAACAATTCCTGTAAAATATACATTTTCGAAAGGTCTCTCATTTCTAAATTCATAACCTGCAAAAATCATACGGGCTACCCAAAAGAAAATAATATCCGGTCCAGTTACCAAATCATTTGTTGGATAGTAATAATTGATTTCTTTATTATCTGGATTTCGAATGCCATCAAAAACAGATATCGGCCATAGCCATGAGGAAAACCATGTATCTAGTGCGTCGTTGTCTTGTTTTAAATCATTTGTTGTTAGTTGTTGATTATTGGTTTTTTCTTTAGCTAATTTTAATGCATCATCTATATTCTCAGCTACAACAAAATCGTTTGCTCCATCGCCATAATAATAAGCAGGTATTTGCTGCCCCCACCATAACTGACGTGAAACATTCCAGTCTCGAATATTCTCTAACCAGTGACGATATGTATTTTTAATTTTTTTTGGATATAATTTGATATCACCCGTTTCTAACACAGCTTTTAATGCTGGCTTTACCAATTCATCCATTTTTAAAAACCATTGATCTGACAATCTTGGTTCAATTATTGCCTTGGTTCTTTCAGAAGTTCCTACTTTATTGATGTGGTTTTCTATTTTTGGCAAGCAACCTAATTTTTCTAATTCTTTAGAAATTTCTTTGCGAACTACAAAACGATCTTTATCTTGATAATGTAATCCGAAGCTATTTAAAGTAGCATCTTCATTAAAAATATCAATAACCTCTAAATTATGCTTATCGCCTAAAGATTTATCATTCATATCATGTGCAGGTGTAACTTTTAAACACCCTGTACCAAACTCCACATCAACATATTCATCTTCAATAATAGGAATTACACGATTACAAATGGGTACAATAGCTTTTTTTCCTTTTAAATGTGTAAAGCGTTCATCATTCGGATTAATACAAATGGCAGTATCACCCAAAATAGTTTCTGGACGAGTTGTAGCAACAGTAAGTACTTCAAGCCCCAAAGGAGAAGTTCCATCCTCATTAATAATTTTATAATTGATATAATATAGTTTACCGTTTTGCTCTACATACTCAACCTCCTCGTCAGACAATGTTGTTTTTGCTTCTGGATCCCAATTTACCATTCGATACCCACGATAAATCAACCCTTTATTATATAGGTCAACAAAAACTTTAATTACCGCTTCAGACATGTCATCATCTAAGGTAAATTTGGTTCTATCCCAATCGCAAGAGCATCCTAATTTTTTTAACTGTTCTAAAATTACGCCTCCATATTCATGCGTCCAATCCCAAGCGTGTTTTAAAAATTCTTCACGAGTTAAATCATTTTTATCGATGCCTTGCTCTTTTAATTTTGCAACAACTTTAGCTTCAGTAGCAATAGAAGCATGATCTGTACCAGGCACCCAACATGCATTTTTACCTTGTAATCTAGCACGACGAATTAGTACATCTTGGATGGTGTTGTTCAGCATATGCCCCATATGCAATATTCCCGTAACATTTGGAGGAGGAATTACAATAGTATAAGGTTCTCTATCATCAGGAGTTGAATGAAAATAATTATTTTCCATCCAATAGTTATACCATTTGTCTTCAGCTATTTTGGAATTATATTTTGTTGAGATATTCATGTGTTAATTTTATTGTAAAATAAGCTACAAAATTACAATTTTAAGCAATATATTCATTTTATTTTAGTTACTATTTTTAACCTAAGTTGTAAATTAAATATTAGATTAAACTCTAGTTTACAGTAAAAAATTGTTAACTTTGTCTTTAAAATATATTCATTATGAAAAAAATACTTTTAATATTATTTATAGGGATCTTATCTATAAATGCAAAAGCGCAAGAAATAAACGAAGATTCAATTGTACCTGTATTTGAATTTGAAGAAGAGGTAATTGACTATGGAGATATCGCACAAAATTCTGATGGTAACCGTATTTTTAAATTTAAAAATATTGGTAAAACACCATTAATTATTTCGCAAGTAAAAGGGAGTTGTGGTTGTACGATCCCAACAAAACCTGAAGAACCAATTATGCCAGGAAAAACTAGTGAGATTAAAGTAAAATATGAAACCAATAGAATTGGTTCGTTCTCTAAAACTATTACTATTGTTTCAAACGCTTCCGAAGAAAAGAAAGTAGTGCGAATAAAAGGAAGGGTCTTAGAAGCTGGATCGAAAGAACTAGAAAAAAAGAAAAGTATCGTTTCTTCAAAATAAATTTTTTTTGAAACCAACTATCTTCAAGGCAGAGCCACAGAGGTATTTCGCTGATTTTATTTTGATTTTAAGGTCAAAGTAAAATTCCATATTTTAGATTACTTTTCAGGCGGGATGGCAATGCCTAATCGAAAAACCGTAGGTGGAGAATTGTACAGATACGGCTACCAAGGTGAGTTTGCAGAAACCGACCCCGAAACAGGAAAACCTGCTTTTCAGTTAAGATTGTATGACCCGAGAATCAATAGATGGCTTACTACTGACCCTTATGGGCAATACCACTCGCCTTATATGGCTATGGATAATAGACCAAATATGTCAGTTGACCCCGATGGGGGTTGTACAGATCCACCATGTGATGTTGACGGAGGGATGTTACCCGAAGTAGTAATTAATGTTCCATCTGGTGGAGGGTTTCCAAATTTTTCTTCTATTAGTGATATGTACTCTAATCTTGGAACTTGGCAAAGTGATTACACTAGTCTGGCTGATTGGAATAAAGATTTTGGACAAAATTTTAATAATAGATATGATGCATACAGTTATTATCAACAAAATCAACAACAACAAAGGACTAATGATTTTGTATCTAGTATACATGCAGCTCAAAGAGAAGGAGGAATGTTTCTTTTAACTACATTATCAATACTAAGCCCATGGGCATTTGCCTTTGGAAGTGCATCAGGTGCTGTTAATATTGCTAGATCAGGGACCCAAAGAGTTGTTTTCAGTTATGCTGATGATGCTATTTCATATAGTGTTAAAATTCATAGAGCTCCTACATTAAATTTAGCTACAGGTCAAATAACTTCGCAATCTTCGAAAGTATTAAATTTTGGAAAAGGAGCTTTAAATACGACACATTTAAGTAGCCCTGCATTGAATACTGCTTTAAGACCTTGGCCAGCAAACGCAGCAAATGCTTCTCCATTTGTTAAGTATTTGTTTCCAAAACTAGCTATACCTGTAGTATACGACAGGTATCAAAGACATATAAATAAATAAATAAATAATGTTTGGAATTTTTAAAAAGAAACCGATAACAATAGAAGAGCACTTTGACTTATTAGTTAATAAACCTAAGAAATTATTTCAGATAGATATTATTAGAAATAGTCAGGTTGATTTTCAAATTACTAGGCAAAAATTATTACTAGGCTGGTTAAAGTTACCTATTAGTAATTCAGAAGGATTTGCAATATCACTTACTTTTAATTCTGAAAAAAATAATAATGCTATATATTTTAAAAAATTTAAAGAGTCTGATTTGTATAATAAAGAACTGAAAATTGAATTAGGAGGAGATACCTTTTTTATATATTGTGATAATAATTATGAAGCAATAAGCAAATTAATTAACAGAATTATGTTTGAAGTTTATAATTACAAAAAAGACGAAGTGTACCAGTTTTCTTATATAGAACATTAGCCCCCGCTTCCGCTAGAATAGCTACGGTCGCTACCGCAAGTCCTGACACTTCGGGGTTAACTTGTGGCGTACCAATAGAGAAAAAAGAGAATTAATTAAGAAGCATACGTTTTTTTTAGCATTCGTATCTCTAATCATGGTATCAATAAGTCTAAACAATACCTGTTGCATTTTTTTATCAAGATTAAAAATATCTTGTCAAAGCGACAGGATAATCCTGCCTAAACTAAACATTGACTGGGAAACAGACAACACCAAACATATAGAAACCCTAACTACAAACGAAATACAATAACTTTACAAAGCAACAGATCTATTTTTTATTACACAAGGAAGCAGTTTTAAACTTCAAAATATAATACAAAAACTAATGAAAGATTTACACAAACAAAATAAACAAGTAAAAAGTGTAAAACAAATACGAGCTTTGATAATTACAAATTGGCTGAAGAATTACAACTTACGAGAAGCCCAGTATTTTGCAGGACATCGTTATGTTAGTTCTACCGAAAAACACCAACAAGATGATCTGGAAAGTTTACATAAAACAATAAATACTTTTCATCTGTTTAGTTAAAGTAAAATTTGGAAGTCACAATTTGTGACCTCTAAAAACTTGATGTTCCAATTTGGAATACCAAGTTTTAAAATTGTAAATTTGCAAACCAATATATTATTTTATGAGTACAGAAATCACAATCACAGAAGAAGCAATAATAAACAAAATCTATATTATCAGAAATCAAAAGGTAATGGTTGATAAAGATTTAGCAGAATTATACCAAGTTGAAACAAAACAACTTAAAAGGCAAGTTCGCAGAAATATAGAGCGTTTTCCAAAGGATTTTATGTTTGAACTAACAAAAAAAGAGTTTGAAAACTTAAGGAGCCAATTTGGCACCTCAAGTTGGGGCGGAAATAGATATGCACCATTAGTATTTACCGAACAAGGCGTATCAATGTTATCAAGTGTTTTAAATAGTAAAAGAGCAATTGCTGTAAACATCAATATTATACGAGTATTTACAAAAATGCGTGAAATACTAACAGATAATTTAAATATAAAACTTGATATTGAAGAAATCAAAAAGAAGCTAACAAACCATTCTAAAAATATAGAATTGGTTTTTAATTATTTAGATGAACTTACAGACAAGAAAAAAAACGAAAAACCAAGAATCCAAATAGGTTATAAAAAAGATAGAAAGTAAAATCCCCACAAAAGAAAATACAGAAAGTTTTGAGGAACGATAAAACTGAATTTTTGGAGCGTGGAATTAGTCAAAAGTTTATATATTGTGTGCATATAATGGGATGCCAACAACTAACATATAAAAAAAATAATTTTCTACAGGTAGCCTATAGAAAAAACGGTCAAGTGCAGAAAAAGAATGTATTAGATTACTTTTCAGGTGGGATGGCGATGCCTGGACGAAATGTTGTTGGGGATTATAGATATGACTTCCAAGGGCAAGAGTTAGATAGAGAAACTGGAAAACACGCCTTTGAACTTCGCTTATACGACTCTCGTATCAATAGATGGATAAGTCCAGACCCTTATGGAGAATTTCATAGCCCTTATTTATCAATGGGTAATAATTGGATTAATAAAATCGACCCAGACGGAGGTCAAACAGAAGATATCATTTATTTAGATTCTGATGGTAATGAAATAAACAGGTTTGTAATGGATGGTCCAGATATTTATCTTCAAGAAACATATTCAGGAGGTATTCAAGATGGACTTAATGTGGGTAGCTTTGAAAATGTTACCAACAAGTTGAATCCTTCAACAATAAGGCAGCAAGTATTATTTGGGCTAACTTATCCCGGAGGAGATAATCCTACAAAATATAATGGTAAACCTGATTATACATTCATTCCTGATGATTTATCAGAATACCCAGCGATTGGACACGATAGAAGATATGACAACTTGGGTGTAGCAGGTGCTTCAGGATTATTTACAGATACAAGAGCTATTGGTGCTGATTATAAATTTGTATCAGAAGAGTTACAGATAGCTTCTAATCCATTTTTACCAATTAAAACGAGACTTTATTCAGGAATTTTAGGTGTAGGGCTAGGTTTAGCTGCATTGCCAAAAACATTGTATAAGTTTGGAACATCTGGATATCCATACAATACTGCAATTCTAGAAATAAGCGTAAACTATCATATCAGTAATCACGGAGTTACAAATGCGCCTGCTAAACAGTAATTATAATGAAGAATTTTTTAATAATAATATTTTTGTTTTTAGTGGTTTCTTGTGATTTTGCACCAGGTAGTTTTCCTTATGCAACTAGATATGAGATAAATTTACCAGAGGCTGAATTGATTAAAAAAATAGAACTTTTTAAAGAAACAAATTCAAAATATGCAATACCAAATGGTTATGGTTATGAAGATGGGAGAGATAACGAGAGTAGCCATTGGTATTATTTTTATTTTAACGATGTAGTAAATAAACAAATATTTCTAACTTGGGTGCGCAAAAAAGCTAAAACTGAATCTACATTTGCTTTGGTAAGTGTAAAGCCGTATTCGGGTTTGGGTAATTGGAAACGTATAAACAAAGACTACAAAGGTTCTGAAAATGAAAAAATAATAAAATATTTTGAAAAGATGATTTTATCTAAATTAGATATAAATGAGTTCGTTCAAAAATAATACGTTTTAAAAAAGTAATGAAGAGAGCCTTAAAGGGCTCTTTTTAGTTTTAAATACTTCCCAACTTAATTTTAGTAATCATCGCATCAAGAGCAAATAAGATGCGTTCTTGTTCTTGTTTAGAAAAACTTGCAATATCATTAAGACGTTTAAGCATAGAAGAATCTTTAAGAATATTAGAATTTTCTGTTTCCCCTAATAAATAACCTACATTAGTATCAAGAGCTTCTGCTAATCTTTTAACCACATCAATAGTAGGTTTTACTTCATCACGTTCGTACTTACCAATAATGGAATGATTGGTATTTAATAATTTAGCTAAAGCCCAAGAAAGGAAAGCGAAGAAAACACAGAGGATTTTGAGGTAAGAAAATAATGAATTTTTGGAGCG
>JAKITG010000098.1 GCA_021648195.1 Flavobacteriaceae bacterium
TGGTAAAGGAAGATGGAGTAAAATATTTAAACATGATTTTGGTAGTCGTTTCTTTATTAGCTCTAGCATTATTATTAAACTAAGTCAGAATAGAAGGTTCTTACAGAATATATATTTTGACTGCCATAAAGCTTTATTTTTGCACATGCAATTATATTGATGTTTCTAAAAGAGAAACAAGTACAGAGTTATACCAATTTTGGAATGCCGTGTAAGAATTTTGAATTATTTTTTGTAAAATTGAAGCAAAATATTTTATCATAGCTAAAGTTATGGTAAAATATTTTAATGCTGATATTGCGAAAAAGAAACGAAATCATACGGCACTTCAAGGTTGGTATTAGGGTTTAGTCTAAGGGTGGCTTCCTAATTTGATTCAATACTCCAAACAAAAAAACTCCCTAATAAATTAGAGAGCTTTTAATAATTTTGTTGACCCACAAGGATTCGAACCTTGACTGACGATACCAAAAACCGGAGTGCTACCGTTACACCATGGGTCAATTTCGGATGCAAATTTAAAGTAAAGTTTTAATTCAGCAAACATTTTTTGAACTATTTACTTGTTAAAGTTATATTAATTTAATCAACAATTAAAATTACGTTTTACTTGATGATATATTTTTAGTAAATTCGCCTCAGTTTTAAACAGTACTTATGCTTTCATTTAATTATAAAAAATACAATACCATCTTGGGGTGGATCGCTTTTTTAATCGCTTTAATAACTTATACTTTAACCCTTGAGCCAACAGTAAGTTATTGGGATTGTGGCGAATACATAGCAACCTCGGTAAAATTACAAGTAGGGCATCCGCCAGGAGCGCCGCTATATCAAATGTTGGGAGCATTTTTTGCAATGTTTACTTCTGATATTTCACAAATAGCCAAAATGGTAAACTTTATGTCGGCTTTAGCTAGTGCATTTACAATCTTATTTTTATTTTGGACGATTACAGCTTTGGCAAAAAAAATTATTATAAAAACCTCAAACGAAATCACACAAGGTCAATCTATTGCAATTTTAGGTAGTGGTTTGGTTGGAGCATTGGCTTATACTTTTTCTGATAGTTTTTGGTTTAGTGCTGTAGAAGCTGAAGTATATGCTATGTCGTCTTTTTTAATGGCATTATTATTTTGGTTGGCATTACATTGGGAAGCCGAGATGGGCAAACCTAGAGGAGATAAATGGTTATTGCTGATAAGTTTTATTGTAGGTCTCTCCTTTGGGGTTCATATCTTATCTTTATTAGTTATTCCATCAATTGTATTTATATATATCTACAAAAAATATCCAAAATTAAATCTCAAACAATTTATTCTTGCCAACATAATTTCCATATTAGTTTTGGCTTCTATATTTAAATTTTTATTTCCTTTTACCTTAAAATTTTTTAGTGTTTCCGAATTATTTTTTGTTAACAATATTGGTTTGCCTTTCAATTCGGGAAGTATGATTGCTGGAGTATTTTTAGCAGCTCTATTCTATTTAGGATTGAAATATACACGTAAGAAAAAACAATTTACGGCAAACCTTTTAGTCTTATCAGTATTGTTTATCATGATAGGTTTTTCTTCATGGCTGATGTTGCCTATTAGAGCAAATGCAAACACTACAATTAACGAAAATAATCCATCAAGTG
Source organism: Flavobacteriaceae bacterium (assembly GCA_021648195.1). Taxonomy (GTDB): domain Bacteria; phylum Bacteroidota; class Bacteroidia; order Flavobacteriales; family Flavobacteriaceae; genus Lutimonas. The sequence continues at coordinate 1,643 of JAKITG010000098.1, forward strand.
CCAGAGAATTATTGGCATATTATAATAGAGAACAATACGGAGATATTAACGTTTTTTATGGTTCCTATTATTCGGAGACTGGTGAAAGAAATAAGCAAACTCCTTTTCGAGATTCAAAACCAAAATATGAAAAAGACGAAAAAGCAGGTAAATATATCATTGTAAATAATTATAAAGATGAATTACCTAATTATACCGATAAACATAAAGGAATTATCCCTCGAATGGTTGATCCAACACCAAGTGTAGTTCAAAATTACAAGGCAATTGCAGGAATACGACAAAAAAGTAAGCGGCGACCAACATTTGGAGAAAACTTAACTTTTATGCTCGATTTCCAATTTGGTTATATGTATGGTCGATATTTTATGTGGAATTTTGTTGGAAAACAAGACGATATACAAGGAAACTTAGACAACCACGGAAATTGGCTTAGCGGTATAGAAGTTCTTGATAGTGCTAGGCTAGGTTCACAAAAAGAATTACCCAGCGATGTGAAAAATAACAAAGGACGAAATACATATTATTTTCTTCCTTTAATTTTAGGATTGATAGGTCTGTTTTATCATATTAGTAAAGACAAAAATAATTTTTATATTCTATTATTGTTTTTTGCCTTTACAGGTTTAGCCATTGTTTTTTATACCAATCCAAAACCTTTTGAACCTCGCGAACGTGATTATGCCGTAGTAGGTTCATTTTATGTATTTGCAATTTGGATAGGCTTTGGTGTTTTAGCCATCTATGAAAAACTAAAAAATAGAATAAAACCAAGTCCATTAGCCATATCAATTACAGCAATTTGTTTATTATGTGTTCCCATATTAATGGCAAAAGAAAATTGGGACGACCATGATCGGTCTGGTAAATTTGCAACTTTTAACAATTCAAAAGCCTATCTAGACTCTTGTCAAAAAAATGCTATTATGTTTACTATTGGAGATAACGATACCTTCCCACTTTGGTATATGCAAGAAGTAGAAAACTATAGAACAGATATCAAATTAATAAATACCAGCCTGTTTGCCAAAGATTGGTACATCGATCAACAAAAAAGAAAAACATATTTGGCAGATCCAATTCCATCACAATTAACACATAAACAATATCGTGAAGGTTCATTAGATGTTGCTTACCATTACCCTTATCCATTTCCTCAATTTAAAGATTCTATTTTAGATCTTAAATTTTTTATGAGATGGATTGCAAGTGATGATGAAAGAACATATATTGATTTTGAAGATAATGGTCATCCAGAAAAGGTATATCCTTCAAATAAGGTTAGATTAATGGTAGATAAAGAAGCCGTACTTAGAAATGGTATTGTTGCTCAAAAAGATGCTCATTTAATTGTACCTTATATTGATTTTGAAGTATCTGAAGCTGCTCTGACAAAAAATAGAATTTTAATGCTTGATATATTGGCAAATTCCAATTGGGAAAGACCAATTTATTTTACTGGAGGAGCTCAAGCTGCAGAAGAATATATTTGGTTAAAAGATTATTTACAACTAGACGGATTGGCATATAAATTTGTTCCTATTAAAACACCGATTGGTGATAGTAATTTTATGGATATGGGAAGAATTGATACCGAAACAATGTTTACTCATGTAAAAAAATGGAGTTGGAAAAACTCAAATTCAGATATTTACATTGATCCTGAAACTAGAAAAAATAGTATTTCATTTAGAAACAGTTTGAACAGATTAGCAGATGAACTCATTAAAGAAGATAAGCTGAAAAAAGCCGAGGAAGTTTTAGATATGTCAATAGATAATTTACCCATTGAAAAATATGGATATTATCGTTTGACTATTGGTTATATTGAATCTTATTATTTGGTAAAAAAACCTAAAAAATCAAGAAAAATAATTGAATTTTTAGTGAAAAAATTTCAAGAAAAAATATTTTACTATAGTACTTTAAATTCTCAAAATTTCAAGAAAAATTTTGGAGATTTAGAAGGAACATTAGATTTATATCGATATATTATCGCAACTAGCGTAGAATTTGACACTAAAGAATATGGGGAAAAATTAAAAGAAAATTTTATGTCTTCGGTAACTTTACTAGAAGATGCTTTAGAGAAAAATTAGAAAGTTAAAAGGCAAAGAGAGAAAAGTGATTTTTTTTAATAGATCTCTTTTTATCTTCAGTCTTTACCTTTAACCCTTTTCATATATGAAATCATATCCTGCAAAAATTCCTAAAATCATTCAAAGTATTTTTAAGAGTTTTATATGGAGTTTACCTACAAATAAAAACCCTGACAGCAGGGAAATTTATCTCACTTTTGATGATGGCCCTATTCCAAAAATTACACCTTGGGTTTTACAAATGTTATCCGATTATAATGCAAAAGCTACATTTTTTTGTATTGGAGAAAATATCAAAAAGTACCCTGATATTTTTCAAAAAATTCTTAACGATGAACATTCTATAGGAAATCACACCTACAATCATTTAAACGGTTGGAAAACCACTACTCAAAAATATCTTAATAATATTAGTCAAGTAGAAAATCTTTTAAAATTAAAAACTAGAAGTCCCAACCTCCAATCAACAACTAGCAACCAGCAACTAACAACAAACCTTTTCCGCCCTCCTTATGGAAAAATAAACCCTCAGCAAGCTAAGCCATTAATCAAAAAAGGATATAAAATAATTATGTGGGATGTTTTAAGTGGTGATTTTGATCAAAATCTAAAAAAGGAAGATTGTTTTCAAAATGTTATTAAACATACTGAAAAAGGAAGTATTATCGTTTTTCACGATAGTGAAAAAGCATTTAAAAACCTGCGATACACACTTCCTAAAACATTAGAATTATTTTCAGAAAAAGGATATGTTTTTAAGGCTTTGTGAGTTTAGAAATTACTTTCACCCCAATCACACATACTGCTGTACTAGGCTAATTAAAGTATTCGCATCTTGTGAACCTGTTTGGCGCCATTTCATTTCACCATCTTTATAAATTATAAACGTAGGGTTTCCTTTTATTCTTAGAGCCGATGCTAAGGTTTCATTTTTTGAAACATTTATTTTTACAACTTTAGCTTTATCTCCTAAAGCTTCTGCAACATCACATAAAGTTGTGTGTAAATCATCATTACCTTTTACTCCATCAGAATAAAAATCGATTAAAGTAGGTATATTAGAACTTATCAATTCACCAAACTTAGCCATATAGTTTTTATTTATGAGCTTATACAAATATAACACTTTATATCAAGAACCCTTATATTTGATTAAATATTACCTTAAATCCACAATAAATCATTGTTTATGAAGACTTAAATTTTTAGAGAAGAAAATAATTTGAAGTAAAAAAACTTTAAATCTTAATTTTGATCAATATTACAACGGTCTTAATTTCTTATAAAAAATACAAACTATAGCCTAACTAATTACTATTTTTACAACAATAATTAAAACCTATGCCAAAACAAAAACGACTTTTTTTACTCGATGCTTTTGCACTAATCTTTAGAGGATATTATGCCCTCATAAAAAATCCAAGTATTAATTCAAAAGGAATGGATACTTCTGCAATTTTAGGATTTACCAATTCTCTTTTAGATGTCATTCGTCGAGAAAAACCTGATCTTTTAGCCGTTGCTTTTGATAAAGGTGGCTCTGTAGCAAGAAGAGAAGCTTTTCCTGAATATAAAGCCAACAGAAAAGAAACCCCTGAAGCCATCAAGATAGCTGTTCCGTATATTCATACAATTCTCGAAGCAATGAATATTCCTATTATTGAAGTTGCAGGCATTGAAGCTGATGATTTGATTGGAACACTCTCTGTACAAGCCGATAAGGCAGGTTATAAAACTTTTATGGTAACACCCGATAAAGATTATGCACAACTCGTTACAGAAAATGTTGTTATGTATAAACCAGCTCGTATGGGTAATGGTATTGAGATTTGGGATGTTAAAAAAGTTAAAGAAAAATTTGAAATTGACCATCCAAAACAAGTCATTGATTATTTAGGAATGATGGGTGATGCTGTTGATAATATTCCTGGACTTCCAGGAGTTGGAGATAAAACTGCTAAAAAATTTCTCAAACTTTATGGTTCAATGGAAGGTCTTTTGGCTAATACTCACGAATTAAAAGGAAAATTAAAAGAAAAAGTAGAAGCCAACGCTGATTTAGGTATTCTTTCAAAGAAATTGGCAACAATTATGTTAGATTGCCCTGTCGAATTTCATGAAGAAGACTTTAAACTTTCTATACCCGATTTTCAAAAAGTTTCAGATGTTTTTCAAGAGTTAGAATTTCGGAGGATTCACGAAAATTTTAATCGAATTTTTAAAAATAAATCTGTAATTGATTCAACTGAAAGTCCTAATAAAAAGATTCCCACAAAAGTAGGGATGGCTATTACTAAAAAAAATGCACCTGCAACACAACAGCTGAATCTATTTGCTGCTCCTATAGATGAAAGCATACAGCAAGAAGTTATATCTGGTTTTCAAGAAGCAAAGAGTACCAATCATTTTTATCAAAATATAAATACTAGCTTATCACGTAAATTGCTGATTAAAAAATTATTAAAACAAAAATCAGTTTGTTTTGATACAGAAACTACAAGTTTAAATACATTTAAAGCCGAACTTGTTGGAATTGCATTTTCTTATGAAAAAGGCAAAGGATATTATGTTCCTTTTTCTGATAATAGACAAGAAACACAAACAGTTTTAGAAGATTTTCGTCCATTTTTTGAAGACCAATCCATTGAAAAAATAGGTCAGAATTTAAAATACGACATAAAAGTTTTACGAAATTATGATATTATAGTTAAAGGGCCAGTTTTTGATACAATGTTGGCGCATTACCTTATCAATCCAGATATGCGTCATAATATGAATATTTTGGCAGAAACATATCTCAACTATCAACCCATTTCTATTGAAACATTGATTGGTAAAAAAGGAAAAAATCAACTCTCTATGAGAGATATAAGTATTGCAAAACAAACCGAATATGCTGTTGAAGATTCAGATATTACTTTTCAATTAAAAGGCATTTTTGAGAAAACATTAGTTGAAGATAAACTCACAAAATTATTTAATGAAATTGAAATACCATTACTAAATGTTTTGGCAGAAATGGAATTAGAAGGTATAAATGTAGATGCTGATTTTTTAAAAAACTTATCAAAAGACTTGACCAAAGATATTCTAGATTTAGAAAGTAAAATTTATGGAGAAGCAAATGTGGAATTCAATTTAGCTTCACCAAAACAATTGGGAGAAGTTTTATTCGATCATTTAAAATTAGTTGAAAAACCAAAAAAAACTAAGACAGGACAATATGCTACAGGCGAAGATGTGTTATCTTATCTTGCTCCAAAACATGAGATTATTGCCAATATTTTAAAATGGAGAGGAATTATAAAACTCAAAAACACCTATGTAGATGCTCTACCAAATGAAATCAATCAAAATACGGGTAGAATTCATACAACTTACAGTCAGTCAGTTGCTGCAACAGGAAGATTAAGTTCTAACAATCCTAATTTACAAAATATTCCTATTCGTACTGAGCGTGGACAGCAAGTGCGAAAAGCATTTGTTCCCAGAGATGAAAATTATACACTATTAGCAGCAGATTATTCTCAAATTGAATTGCGATTAATTGCAGAATTAAGTGGTGACGAAGTAATGAAAACATCGTTTATTAATGGTGAAGATATTCACCTTTCAACGGCAGCAAAAGTTTTTAATGTTGCACTTGATGAAGTTACTCGTGAACAACGAAGCAATGCAAAAACAGTAAATTTTGGAATTATCTATGGTGTATCAGCCTTTGGATTAAGTCAACAAACAGATTTGAGTCGTACCGAAGCCAAAGAATTAATTAAAACATACTATCAAACTTACCCTACTTTAAAGAAGTATATAGCAAAACAGGTGAATTTTGCTCGTGATAATGGTTATGTAGAAACTCTTTTGGGTCGTCGAAGATATTTAAAAAACATCAATTCTCAAAATTCCATTGTCCGTTCAGGTAATGAAAGAAATGCTGTCAATGCGCCTATTCAAGGATCGGCTGCAGATATTATTAAAATTGCAATGATTAATATTCACAACCTATTCAAAAAGGAAAATTACAAATCGAAAATGTTATTACAAGTACATGATGAATTGGTATTTGATATATACAAAGACGAATTGGAAATACTAAGACCTATCATCAAATATGAAATGGAAAATGCTTATAAATTATCTATTCCTTTAACCGTTGATTTAGGTGAAGGAGTTGATTGGTTAGAAGCACATTAAACACCTTCAATTTCTGCTATCCTACTAATATCTTCTTGTGAAATATACTTTAATATTTGTTTTATTGTGGGAGTTCTGTTAAAGTTTTTGCTTTTATTTATAGTCAATATTAACTAAAAAGTGGAAAACCCTGTAACTCTGTTCAGCCGATAGTAAGATTAGAACAAATGAGATAAAAAAATAAAAATAAATATCAATACTCCTCTCTTGAGAGAGCCTGTCTCGCTTTTTTGCGGAGGTTTGGTGTGTTTTACAAAAAAGAATAAACATCAATACTCCTCTTTTGATAGAGAGTTTGGGCTGTTTTACAAAAAAAATAAATACCAATATTCCCCTATTGATAGAGCCTGTCCCGATTTTTTGCGGAGGTTAGGGGTGTTTTTTTTTTAAAACGGCTGAGTTACTGGTTCTTTAGTATAATAAAATTTTGTTCATTTTTCAATGAAAATATACAATAAATTATAAAAAATAGCATTAATAATATAACATAAATAGAATAAGACCGTTACAAAAGCTATTTTAACAAAGAAGCACGACGCTCGATAAAAGTTTAACCCGCAATAAATCTTTGGTTATGAGGACTTAAAATTTTAGAGAAGGAAGTAAGGGCTTGTTACAAAATAAA
>JAKITG010000099.1 GCA_021648195.1 Flavobacteriaceae bacterium
TCCATACCAAGCCCCAAGCCTCAAATTGCGCTATTTGTTTGCTAAATTTTTCTATTACTAGGCCAAGTTGCCTTACATCTGCTAATTTAAACCGTACCCGTATATGGGGGTCGGGGTCGGCATAGCGGATAAAAAACCATTGCGTAATTAGTTTTTGTTCCAGCAGTTGCTCGGTAAGTGGTTTAATAATTTCGGCAAGTACCCTATCGGCTGTTTTATAGCCACAGTAAATTTTATAATAGAGCCATTCAGTGCCTAAAGAAAAACTACGCTGCACCTTTGTATTGGTAATTTTGTAATCCTTTGTTTCCATTGGAACGGGTTTTTGTTCCTCTAGTTTTTCTTTTATCAAAAATGCAATAAATTGGTTGGTGTAGGGGTTGCCCTCCACATCTCTTACAATAGCAGTATCAGGATCAAACAAAAATTCAATAAGCTTAACAGCTTCCCTATTTTTAATGGTATCGAGCATCATTTTTACACTCCAAAAATCTTTGAGGTTAATCATTAGCTCATTATCGCCATCGGCTATGGCAATATGCTGTGGCATAGTATGCTTTTTTCTAAAAAGGTTTATTTCTTCTAATAAGTTGGCATCCTGCACTTTTAGCAAATACTTAAAAATATCTTTTTTTAGTTGCCATGTTGCGGGTGAAAGGATTACATTGCCATACTCTACTCTTGGCAAAAAACTATACATATTTTCAACTTGACCCCAAGAAAAGTAAACACCTGATAACTTGTTTTGTACTTGCATATCACACAAGAAATGGTAAACAGGTAGCGAATGAACTGAAAAATTATGAGCTGTAGTCATTCTAGGAATTACCTCACAATTCAATCTAATCGATCGAAGAAATATCCTGTTATTTTTAATAGATATCACTAAATCGCTCAAAGGTATTTGATTCCCTTTCGGCAGGGTTGATTTTCCCAAGTACGGTATTTCATAATCTCTAACTTGTGGCCTACTAATAATATTCCCAATACGATCTTGAGGTAAATGAACAATTTCTGCAATAATCGCATTGGAATTTAATGATTGTTCTTCTTTGGCAATCACACTTAATATGTTACTTATCTCAGTATTAGCCAACCCAAATCTACCAATCATATTCCCTGCACTAGATCCTTCCAAAGGATGAAGCATTATTTGAGCTTCATTTATTACACTAAACATTAATCCAAAAGTATCTGGCAATTCTCTATCGAAAGATAAGTCAAATAAGTCTGAGCATTTTTTATTGTTAAGCGTCAGACAAAATTTACCTTCTGAAATGCATAATTCTACTTCTTTGTGCAAAAAATCTTCCCAAATATCCCATTCAATCTTGTTTTGTATAGTTAATCTAGGTAAAACAATATCATCAGTTAAAACATTAGTATCTCCACTATTTTGCTGATTTTCCAAATACCCAATTCCTGTTTCCGTATCTAGTACCTCCAGTAGTGGAACTTCGCACTCTTCATATCTATGATAAAATCTTGTTTTAAAACTTTCAAGGTTTGTAGTTCTATTTTTATTTGGCAACTGTAGAAGAAATTTTACTGTTTTTTTTAAGATTTTTTTATAAGCAATATTTAATTCTTTTGCACTGAGTTTTTTACTTGAATCGACCTGAAATAACCTGTTTATATCAAAAGGAGCATTTAGTTTTTTTATTAGCGCTATAATTGATGAATATTTAGCTACAGGATTAATAATATTATCATCTAACTGACTAAGTGTCAATTCAATTTCTGCTAAAGTTGAAATTATCGAATGTGACACATCAGAGATGCTATCCTTATCAAATTTATTTAATGTTTCTAAAAGCTGGAATGCCTGCCCCTTACCTGTCAAATTTGGCTCTAATTCACTTACTAAAATTTTTGCTGCTACCAGACTGTCAATAAAATTTTGCGCGGTTTTCTCTTCAATACCACTTTCGCATAACAGCAATACAAGATTACTAAGCTTTTCGCCCTTAACTGCTTTTTGTAATACACCATTCAAAAACTCACTATAATTAACCGAGCTAATGCTATACTTGCGAACTATATTTTGGTAATAAAACTCTACATATCTAATCTTATCCCCTTGTTGATAGGAACTATTGTTTGGATAAAATAATAAATTATTTTTCAATTCATTACTACTTTCCATCTGTTTTTTAAGTGCCTCCAAAAATTGTGTATCAAGTCTTGTTTGCCTCTCTACATCTTTGGGTCTTCCTAAAACAATGTTATTTAAATTACACCAATCAGCCACAGAACACTGTGCCAACAACCCAAAAGGGGTTGCTCTAGATTGCATTCTTATAATATATTTTAATACAGAAAAAAATATTGCGTTTTCTGTAATTAAATTATCTTTATCTACCCTATCTAACTCACTATGTAATGTAGGTGAAGATAAGTATAGGGCTTCTTTAAAAAAATCCTGATCAACAATTTTCTTTATACTCGCATCATCAAATGAATCACACATAGGAAGTGCAGGAGTTCTTAAAACGATACTATCTAGAAATTTATATTTCACTAGCTTAACAGAAATAATTCATCCCAGCTTAAATTACTTTTAGTTGAATAGGCTGCTAAAAGCACTAGCCCAATGCCAGCTACACCACTTAGTAAACCGTAGTCTTTTACCCACTTTTCGCTTGCATTGTGCCAAAGTTTAAATCCTGCAACCCCATCATCCCATTTTGCAAATTTTATTGTTTCATCTATCCAATAATCGGTCATCATACTGAATGTTGAATTTCCCGTATATTGGTACATTCTTTTATAAAGATATGCTACTCCTGCAGTGCCATGACAAAAACCAGCATCCTTAATAAACGTGACTGACTTATCTACTCTTTTTGTTGTTTCTAAACAAATACTAATAGCTTCTTTCTTTAATGAATCATTCTTTAAAACCTCACCTGCTTGCCATAAGGCTATACTAATACCTAAATCACCGTGACACCAAGATAAACGTGAAATCGCATCTACTTCCTTATCGCTAACCATAAAAGGAAATATTGATACTTCATCTTTTTTATTTTTATGATTTAACAGGTACTTTACACTACCAATTAAAATTTTTTTAACTCGATTACATTCTATGTTAGCATTTAACATTTTAGTAAGAAATACAACTTTACTCGCTAAACCATGTGCTAAACCTAAAAGAACCGGATTATCATCACTCAAAGTGTTATCAAAATCTTGTTCGACCCAACAAATACCAAAAGGTGAATGAATTGCATTATTTTCCAGCAAACTTAAGATGTCAATTAAGTACTTTTCTACATATCCATTTTGTTTGACTCTTGTTAACAAATAAGTAGCTTTACCAATTCCTCCGTGTAAAAAATCATGATTATTTTTTTTAATATCATTTAATGCTGACTTATAAGCAGCCTCATCAACAGTAATCAACAATTCTTCAACCTCCTTTACTTCTAGCGAGTCTGTATTAATTAAATACTGTAAAAACCAAGCAAAACCACATAAGCCATTGCTTAAAGTCGTATCATTTGAAAGATTTAAGCTGTTCGAGATAACATCCTCTAACCTGCCTATAATTGATTCATCATTAACATTAAAAACTTTATTATATTCCACTAAAAAGAGTAACTCTCCCAATTCTCCTGCTATAAGTGATGCGTTTTGTCCCGTTGGCGTTTTTTTTATTGAGTTATAGATATCTTTTATTATTTCATTTATCATCCTTCTAATTACTGTCATTTAAAAAAATAGAAAGTTGAAAATATTTATGGATATTGCTAAACCCATTTTTCGCATTTCTAAAATCAATTAAGGCTGATTCGCCATCCAAAGCCCTAAATATTTTATCATACTCTTCTTGTGTAAAAATTCCAGGATGACTTGTTGTATAGCCTGCACTTTTACACCCTTTACATAATAAATAAATAGACAATACTTTAGATTTATATTTTTCATTTTTCACAACATGAGACATAAAACCTCCCCCAAAATTTTTAATGCCTCGATATCTATCTCCTTCAATCAAGGCTAAATGCGGATGGCCGAACTGGGCATAAACAATATCTGTTGAGTCAACTTCTTCTATAAAGTTAGAGAGCATATTATTTTCTCTATAATAGCTATCCATATTCTTTCCAGAATATAGGACACTTTCAAATCCTCGAATTAGTTTATAAAAGTTTGTGGAATCATATTTAAGGCTATTTTTCACTTCTACACTTGAATCCGTAAGTTCTTTTTGAAATGTTTTGTTCCATTTTCTTAATTCAGAATATTTAGGTTCCTGTTTTCTACACAGTTCACTAAGTACTGAATAAGACAATGGAAAGTAGTTGGCAAGAGCATATTTATCAATAAAGTGTTGTATCGACCAAAGTGATAAAGTGCCGTGGCGTAATTGATCCAAATCAATACCTACAACATCAAAACTTAAATTCTCTTGAATTTTAAAATTATATAACCACTTATAAAACTCATAATAGTTAACATATCTAACATCCTTTTTATGGTAATAATCAAAAGTCCAAAACTTATCCGTTACTATTTTTAGCAGTAATGTATCCCCTGTATCCAAATATTCGTTTATCCAATAACCATACGCATAGGACCTTTCAATAACAATTTTATCCAATCCCTTTATTTTAGCTAAGTAGGCGATAAATTTTTTCTCTTCTTTTAAAGTCGTCTCGCTATGATGATATTCTGCTAAAGCAAAAATGCTGTAGGGTTGAATGATCGAATCTAAATATGACAATTCATTAGGGTCAGTAGAGTCAATATTAAAAGGATAAACAACTAGTCCATCAGATTCTAGTAGAGTTGGCTGGCCAAATGAATTTAAAGCCAAAAAACTTATAACTATAGTAAGTGTTTTTATCATAGCTTAAATTGTTTAAAAGGATTACCACCAGGTAACCCTTTTAAGACTAAAAATCGGTTTACTATCGTATACAAAATAATTGACATGTTTGACTACCACCAGCACCACATGCAGTATCATTTATTGTTGAGCAATCTCGTCCAAGTGAAAGAAAGTTTTTTCCGCCTTTAGCATCATTCATCTGGCTATCCGATAACCTGGCAACCGTTTCTTTGTTTAGGCTTAATTTGCCTGTTAATTTTAACTTTTTCATATTAAATAAAATTATTTTTTACCTACTCTATAAGCTTTTCGGTGTCCGCTAACCTTTGCTATTGTGCAAAGGTTGCTCAAGTATAAGTGGGCATGGTGCAACGATATTGCACTCCTAAATTTTTCTTATTTCTAATCTTCTCCATTTAAAAAAATAGAAAATTGGAAAGAAGCAGGTATATCAGCGAACTCATTTTTAGCTTTTCTAAAATCTATCAATACCGACTGTTTCCCAATGGCATTATAAATTTTATTAGAGTCAGTTTGACCAAAAAAACCTGGGTGTGAAGTTAGACCACCTGCACTTTTACACCCTTTGCACAAAAGATATATGGAAATAATTTTTGATGTAAATTTAGGATTAGCTTCAACTTTAGATATAAAACCTCCATCAAACCCTTTCAGGGCTTTATGTCTATTACCGCTTGCTCTTAATAAATGCACATGCCCAAATTGAGCATAAACTATATCTTTAGGTTCAATTTCTGAAATAAAATTTTCTGCTAAATTGTTTTCCCTAAATACAGAATTACCATTTTTCCCATAATTCAAAATATCCTCTACTCCTTTAATAATCTTTTTAAAATCTGTATAATTATCTTGCATCTTTGATTTTACAGGTATTTCAACAATTAAGTACTCTTTATTAAATTCTTTATACCAATTTTTTAATTCATAATAGGATATTTTTTCTTTTAAAAAGAGTGTTTTTAATTTAGAATAAGATAATTGAAAATAATCAGACAGCTTATATGTATCAATGAATTGCTTTAATGACCAAAGCTCTAATGTCCCATTTCGTAACTGGTCCAAATCAATACCAACAACCTTAAAGGATAAATCATTTCTCTTCTTAAAATTATATAACCATTTATAAAATTCATAATAGTTTACATATCTAATATCCTTTTTACGGTAATAATCAAAAGTCCAAAATTTATCTGTTACTGTTTTTAGCAGTAATGTGTCCCCTGTATCCAAATATTCGTTTATCCAATAACCATACGCATAGGGCCTTTCAATAACAATTTTATCGAGTCCTTTTGATTGAGCTAGATAGGTAATGAATTTTTTTTCTTGTTTTAAAGTTGTTTTACTCCAATGATATTCTGCAACACCAAAAATATTAAAAGGTTGAATGATCGAATCTAAATATGATAATTCATGGGGGTCAGTTGAGTTAATATTAAAAGGGTAAACGACTAATCCATCAGATTCTAAGATATTGTTCTGTGCTCTTAGATATGTAAAGCTTAATATATAAAGGATTGCGATAATTATTTTTGTCATAGTATCAAATGTAAAAAGGATTATCAAATGATAATCCTTAAAATAAATTCCACTTATTTTTTTCTATTGCAGAATATCCCGTTAGTTTGACGGCCTCCTCCACAGTCATCGTTTATAGTAGTACAATCAGCACCTAGAGAAAGAAAGTTTCTTCCTCCTTTCACATCATTCATTTGGTTATCACTTAACCTAGCAACCGTTTCTTTGTTTAGGCTTAATTTGCCTGTTAATTTTAACTTTTTCATATTATTAACCTTTTATTTTTTACCTACTCTATAAGCTTTTCGGCTTCCGCTGGCTTTTGCTTTTAGCGCGCATTAAGTGTTGGTAATAAAACCAACACTTAGCAAAAGTTGCTCAAGTTTAATAGTGTAGGGTGCAATGTCATTGCACTACGGTAAATATTTTTAAAATAACTTCCCCCTCCTTTAACGGTATTCAAATCTTCGGGTGGCAAACCAGTAAAAGGATGCCACTTATGGGTATAATAATAGCAATTATTGCTTTTGGAGTAAGCTATGGGTGCGCCCATGGCTCGTAAATCAGCCAAGGTATTAAGCAATTGCCTTTTACATAAGCCCAGTTTTTGGGCAAATTCGTTGCAATCGCCTGTGGCTTGTTGTTTTATTAGCCAATGGATATACTCAAATCTTCGTAAGTAGTTAGAAATGCTCATTTAATAAATTATTTACTTCACTAAACACAATATTTATAATATTATAACTTTATAATATTATAATCGTTATAACACAAAACTAGGTATAAGTTATGTATTATGGTATCCTTAAAAATAATGAAATTTTCCTCCTTATTTTTAAGGAGGTGGTGAAACTCGAAGCACAACGTAGAAGTCGCACTCCGAGTATTGATAGCTAGTGGTGCAGCAAGGGGAAAATTTTAATTTTAGCTAAATATATGATAGTATGACAAAAATTGCAATTGCCGAATATGAGTCAGATTTTTCAGATGCCATTGTATTTGCACTTGCTGATGAAGAAGCTATTGAAATTGTAAAAATAGTTAGAAACGGCAAACAGCTACTTGAATACATTACAACCGAAGATGTTGATATTGTGCTTATGGACAATAGGATGCCACAAATAAATGGAATTGAAGCAACAATATTTATTAAAAAGGCCTATCCGGAAATTAAAGTGCTGATCCTTTCCTACCATATAAACGAAAAGGATGTTGCCAATGCACTGAATGCCGGAGCAAATGGGTATCTTTCAAAGAACATTAAAAAATCAGAAATAATGGATGCCTTTGAGTACCTCAAAAAAGATCAAATATACTTCTCTCAAGAAGTTCATCAAATGTATCTTCGCAGCAGGCTCTCCAAAGAAGATAAAGGTGTCCTGCATTTAACTCCCAGAGAAAAAGAAATTCTTCCTTTGTTGGGCGAAGGCCTAACTTCAGAACAAATAGCTGGTTTATTATATTTAGGTGCTACCACTGTAAACACACACCGAGCCAATTTATTGCAAAAATTTAAGGCACAAAACAATGCTGAACTTATGAAAAAAGCTGCTTTAGAAGGATATTTGAATTGAACCTAAATTGAGCGATTCTCTAAAGCGATAAGCCTGCCTAGCCAGCAAGGCTGGCAATCTCTAATTTAGAGACTACAGGGTTAAGCTGAAATGCCGCATTTCGTTCGCAGTGACGAAAAGCCTGCCTGTAAATCTAAAGGCGGTAGGCAGGCTTAACTAAATGACATTGATTTATATATTAGACAGAAAAATATATACCCCGTTTTCAGAAATCTATGCCTCACAGATTCTTGCTTTAGGCAATAATCTTCTTTCACTCCATCTCCATAATCAAATCATCTTGAGCTACCAACCCACCTTCGGCTAAAGGAATGGCTTTAACTACACCATCTGCTGTAGCCGCTACATTAGTCTCCATTTTCATGGCTTCAATTATAAACAGCACATCATTTGCTTTTACTTTATCACCCACATTTACCAGAACTTTGCTTAAACGACCTTGGAGTGGAGCCCCGATCTGGTTGGGCTCGGTTGCCTTTTGGTAAGCCACTTTATCAACTACTGCGGTTTCATCTTTAATAGATAGTGTTCGGGTTTGCCCGTTTAGTTCAAACGAAACTTTGCACATCCCATCTTCATCAGGCG
>JAKITG010000100.1 GCA_021648195.1 Flavobacteriaceae bacterium
TACTGGATATACTTCTAATCTAGTGAGTCGATTTAAATCTCACAATTCTCTTAGTAAAAAAGGGTATACGATTAGATACCGCCCTTGGGTTGTTATCTATGTTGAATTTTTTTGTTCTAAAAAAGAATGTTATGTGATTTCCCAACCTTTAAACAGAATCTATGTTCCAGTGAATTGTTCAAATTCTTGAAGACCATTCCATCAACTAATTTTAACATAATATTTTACATTAGTTTTACTGTTAAATTCATGATAACACACATTAAATTTTAAGTTACCGCAGCTTTACGAATAAGTTTTGACAACAATTTTGGAAAAAACCTTTTTACATAAGTTGCCAAAACTTCTTTAGTACCTCCAATTACAATTTCTTGTTTTTTATTAGTAATTGCTTTTAAAATTTTTATGGCTACAACATCTGGATTTAAACCATTTGCAGTTGCTTTATCCGTAGTATTTTGTTTACTTCCATCGCCTACTAAGGCATTTTTTGAAACATCTGTATTCACAAAACCCGGACAAACCAACATAACATCAATATTATAATCATATATTTCAGACCGTAAACTATCGAAAAAACCATGTAATGCATGTTTTGAAGCAGCATAAGATGATCGTAACGGAGTTCCTATTTTTCCTGTAACACTTGAGGTAACAACAATATGTCCACTTTTTTTATTTACAAAATGTGGTAGTAACGCTTTGGTTAAAGCAATAGTTCCAAAATAATTTATTTCAAATATTTTTTGATCTACCTTAAGTTCAGTATTAATAGCGAGTGAACGCTGACTAATTCCACCATTATTTATAAGAATATCAATACCATTAAAAAGACTGATGGCTAATTTTACTTTTTCAGTAAAAGATTCAAAATCAGCTAAATCTAAAAGTAAAATTTTTACTTTTTCTGATGATTTACACTGTTTTTTAACTTCGTTTAAATTTTGTTCATTTCTTGCCGATAAAATTAAATTTGCTCCATATTTTGAAAAAGCCAATGCCATTGCCTTTCCAATTCCAGAAGAAGCTCCAGTAATCCAAATTGTTTTATTCTTAAAATACATTTTATCAAAAAATTAGGCTATAAAATTATAATTTTAATTTGAAGGTAGAATCCAAAAATCAATTTCTTTCAAAAATAAAGGTAATGAATTAGATTGAAGTACTATCTTTGTTACATAGGAAACTTATATAGCTTTTCAAATACTGCTTCAAAATTTTGACTTTTTTTTGAAAAAGCTATGATCCCGAAGCTTAGGGGTTGATGCAAATTAATTTCTGATTCTATCTTAACTTTGAAAAAACATTTTTTTATGTGTAAAAAACATTTTATTATATTGATTTTAATGCCTTTCTTTTTATTTTCTCAACACACCATTAAAGGAAGAATAGATCAAGGTGAAAATTTTTCATGGGTATTGTTATATAAAATAAATGATGGCAAACAAATTTATGTTAGTCAAGCTGATGTAAACGATGGTGTTTTTGAATTTAATTTATCCGAAAAAGAAACTCCAGGAATGTATAGAGTTTTATATCAAATTATAGATCAACTTTATGTTGAATTTATTTACAATAAAGAGAATGTAAATTTTATATTTAATCCAGAAAATCCTACTGAATCTATTGTATTTAATAATTCTGATGAAAATACAATTTATCAAAAATATTATAAAAAAATCACGTCTAAACAACATAAATTAGACTCTTTACAAGTTGCTTATTTTAATTCAAACGACTCTAAACTTGATAAAAAAATAAATAAATATTATCATAGTAAGTTAAAAGAAATTAGTACAATTCAGTTTGATTTTGAAGACCAAACTAATGGGAAATTAGCCAATCACTTTATTAAAGTTAGCAAACAATATAATGCTAAAAATCTAGTAAAAGACCCTAAAGACTATTTAAATGAAGTGAAGAAACATTTTTTTGATGCTGTTGATTTTAACAATTATTTTATATTAAAATCAACGTATATAAATAATAAAATATTGGATTATATTTTTTATTTAAATCAAAGTGTAGATAGAAACGAATTAAACAGAATGCAAAAAGAGTCTATCAATATTAGTTTGAGTAAAATTGACCCGAGCTCAGTTTTTAAAAAAACCATAGTAGAAGCTATTGCAAGTCAGTATGTTGTAGAGCAAAACTCTGAAATGGTAAATTTTACTATGGAAAATCATTATAAAAAACTACCAAACTCATTTCAAGATACAGCTTTTAAACAGTATGTTTTAAGTGAAGTAAAAACTGCCATTGGAAAAAAAGCTCCAAATATTAGTTGGGAAGAAAATGGTGTTTCAAAAAGCTTATATAATGAAAAAAACTCAAATACCTATATTGTGGTATTCTTTAGTTCAAGTTGTCCACATTGCCAAGTTGAAATTCCTGAACTTCATAAACTCATCAAAAATATTTCAAATATTAAGGTACTAGCTATTGGATTGGAAGATGAAAAAATAGGTTGGGAAAATATGGTAAAAGACTATACTAAATTTACCAATATTCTAGATTTAAAAAAATGGGATAGTAAGCGTGTAGAAGATTATGGTTTTCATTCTATACCTAGCTACTTTATTTTAGATAAAGAAAAGATTATTGTTGCAAAACCTGAGAATATAGAGGGGTTAAAACTGTTTTTTGAGTAATCAAACCTCGTCTCAGCTAAACCATACTAAGACCGTTGCAATATTGAGCAAAATTAAGATTTAAAGCTTTTTTACTTCGAATTATAAATCAGATGTAAAAGAAACTGTAGAACAATATATTTCTAAATTAATCTACTATTTGAAATTTCACACTCTATTTTTAACTTAAAATAAGACACTAATCTTATATCTTCCTTATCTTTGCGTTTTAATTATTGAAGATTAAAACAATGTCTAAAAAAGTAATATTAATTATTCTTGACGGTTGGGGAGAAACCCAAGACCCTAAAGTTTCAGCTATATATCAAGGAAAAACACCTTATTTTGATTCGTTAATAAAAAATTATCCAAATGCTAGTTTACGAACCGATGGCTTGAATGTTGGTTTGCCAGAAGGTCAGATGGGGAATTCTGAAGTTGGACATATGAATTTGGGTGCAGGAAGAATTGTTTATCAAGATTTTGTAAAAATTAATAATGCTATTGCAGAAGGGTCTATTACCAAAGAAAAAGTATTGGTTGATGCTTTTAACTATGCAAAAAAAAACAATAAAAATGTTCATCTTTTAGGGTTGTTATCCGATGGAGGAGTACATTCTCATATTAACCATATCAAAGGTTTACTCAAATCTGCCAATGAATATGGTTTAAAAAATATTTATTTACATGCCTTTACCGATGGTAGAGATGTTGATCCAAAATCAGGAAAAGATTTTGTTGAAGATATAGAAAATTATATGCAAGAAACTACTGGAAAATTAGCGTCTCTAGTTGGTAGATACTATGCAATGGATAGAGATCAACGATGGGAACGAGTAAAATTAGCCTACGATACTTTGGTCAATGGAGTAGGAGAGTTTTCAAATGACGCTTCAAAAAGTATCCAGCAAAGTTATGATAATGGTGTAACCGATGAATTTATCAAGCCAATAGTTATGGTTGATGGAGATAAAAACCCAGTTGCAACCATAAAAAAAGATGACGTAATACTCTTTTTCAATTTTAGAACAGATCGTGGAAGACAATTAACCAGGGCTTTATCTCAAGAAGATTTTAAAGAGTTTGATATGCAGGCAATACCTCTGCATTATGTTACGATGACAAATTATGACAGTTCTTATAAAAATGTTTCTGTAATCTATTCTAAAGACAACCTAACAGAAACATTAGGCGAGGTTCTAGAGAAGAACAATAAAAAACAAATTAGAATTGCTGAAACTGAAAAATATCCACATGTTACATTTTTCTTTTCAGGAGGTAGAGAATTAGAATTTGAGGGTGAAAAACGATTGTTATGTCCGTCACCTAAAATTGCAACATACGATTTACAACCAGAAATGAGTGCAAATGATATAAAAAATGCCATTGTTCCAGAGCTTAAAAAACAAGAAGCAGATTTTATTTGTTTAAATTTTGCCAATACAGATATGGTAGGTCATACAGGTATTATGGAAGCAGCAATTAAAGCTACCGAGTTTGTTGATTATTGTTTAAAGAAAGTAGTTAATACGGCTTTAGAAAATGGATACACGAGCATCGTTATTGCTGATCATGGAAATAGTGAGAAAATGATTAATGAAGATGGCTCTCCAAATACAGCACATACAACTTATCCCGTTCCATTAATTTTAGTTGAAAAAAACGGAACAGAAACTATTAAAAATGGAGTTCTTGGAGATATTGCTCCAACAGTTTTAGATTTATTAGAGATTGAACAACCAAAAAGCATGACACGAAAATCTTTATTGATTAAGCAATAAATTTTTCATTATCTTGTTTACTTATTAAAATAAGTGAAATATTATACTCAAAAATTATTTTAAAGCTTTAATTTAATAACTAATTATGATACCTAAAAATCAATTAATAATTGCTGTAGATTTTGATGGAACTATTGTTGATGATAAATATCCAGGCATTGGTTCAGAAAAAATGTTTGCATTTGAAACTTTGAAAGAGTTGCAAAGTAAAGGGCATCGATTAATTTTATGGACTTATCGTCATGGTAGAAAATTAGATGAAGCAGTAGAATTTTGCAAAAAAAATGATTTAGAATTTTATGCAATCAATAAAAGTTATCCAGAAGAAGAATTTGAAGGAGAAGCTAGTAGAAAAATAAATGCCGATATTTTTATTGACGACAGAAATATTGGAGGCTTATTAGGCTGGGGAGAAATATATCAACAGTTATTAATCACTAAAAAACACGGAGAAAATAAGTCTAAAAAGAAAAAAGGATTTTTCAGTTTTTTAAATGGAGTAGGTATGTTCTAGTTATGTGCTACACAATTCATACATTTTAACAAAATTTTTACTCCGTTTTAGGTATTACTAATTTATAGAAGAAGTGCAAAATTCAAAACACAATATATCAAAGAAAGTATTGGATATTCCTTTTGATTTCCATAGAATTTGATTAATTACCTTCAATTCTTGCCACATTTTTTTCCTTATAACCTATTAATATTTTTAGTTCATATTGATTTAGTTTTAGAGTATCTTTGTTACCTATTTAAGACACTTAAATGATTAAGATAAAAACTCTTGAAGAAATTGAATTGATGCGTGAAAGTGCTTTAATTGTTTCTAAAACCTTAGGTGAGATTGCCAAAGAGATTAAACCTGGTGTAACTACTTTACAGTTGGATAAAATTGCCGAAGAATTTATTAGAGATCAAGGTGCGACACCTGGTTTTTTAGGTCTATATGATTTTCCAAATACACTCTGTATGAGTCCGAATGAACAAGTCGTTCATGGTTTTCCAAATAATGACCCTTTACAGGAAGGAGATATTATTTCTGTAGATTGCGGAGCTTTAAAAAACGAATTTTACGGCGATCATGCCTACACATTTGAAGTAGGAGAAGTTGCTTCAGAAACCAAAAAATTACTCCAAATAACCAAAGAGAGCTTATATGTTGGTATTCGTCAATTTAGAGTAGGGAATAGAGTTGGAGATGTTGGGTTTGCTATTCAAGAATATACCGAAAAACATAGCTATGGAGTAGTTCGCGAACTGGTTGGTCATGGTTTAGGAAGAAAAATGCATGAAGATCCAGAAATGCCAAATTATGGAAAAAGAGGCAGAGGAAAAAAATTTAAAAACGGAATGGTAGTTGCCATTGAGCCTATGATCAATATGGGCACACATCGTATCAATCATCTAAAAGACGGTTGGACTATCAAAACTGCCGATTTAAAACCAAGCGCTCATTTTGAGCATAATGTTGCTATTGTTAACGGTAAGCCAGAGTTACTTTCTACATTTAAATATATATATGATGTTTTGGGAATTGTTAGTGATGAGGAAGATGAGTTTAGACAATAGCTATATCACAGGGATTCACAGAGGTATTATAAAGAGTAATGTGTAACACAGCCATATAATTTTTCAGTCCAATATGGCGTTATTAAATTAAATATTAACAATAGTTTGGCACAAATACTAACAGATTTAAAACTTAGAAATTATCCTCTGGGATTATTATTAATTTTTATACAAAACTTTTAAAAAACGGATTAAAAAGATTTATTAACTCAACTCAGTGAATCTCTGTGTGAGATCTGAGTCTCTCTGTAAAACAATTTGAAATTTTTTAAATACATATTAAACACCATCCCAAGACCTATCTTAATTAAGTTAAGTTATTTAGCAAGTCCAATTTTAGTTTTTTGGTTAAAAGGCAGTAAATATATCGATCCGATTGATGGAAAAAGTTTCAGAAAATTTTTACCTTATGGATATGGTGAGCAACGACCGAATGTGTTATCTCCAAGCACATTGTCTTTAGAACGTCACAGATTAATTTGGCTCTATTTAAAAAACAAAACTGATTTCTTTACCAAGAAACAGAAAGTTTTACACATGGCGCCAGAGCAATGTTTTTTAAAAATTTTTAAAGGCATGAAAAATTTAGATTACATCACTGCCGATTTATATACAACCATAGTTGATGTAAAAGCCGATATTCTCGATTTACCATTTGAAGACAATAGTTTTGACATTATTTTTTGCAATCATGTATTAGAGCATATTGAAGACGATCACAAGGCTATGAGTGAATTGTATCGTGTTTTAAAGCCAAAAGGAATGGGGATATTTCAGATCCCTCAAGATTTAAGTTTAGAAAAAACTTATGAAGACTTTAGCATCACTTCTCCCGAAGAAAGAGCCAAACATTTCGGGCAATACGACCATGTAAGAACTTATGGAAAAGATTATTTTGAACGATTGCGAAAAGTTGGTTTTACCGTTGATGAAATTGATTATTCTAAAACAATTTCTACCGAATTGGTAGATAAATATAGATTGGCAAAAGGGGAAATTTTACCAGTTTGCTATAAAAGTTAATCTATATTAGATTTAACTTTAAATTCATTGTTTTTATTATCTAAAGTGTTTAAAAACCCTTCCATTTCTTTTGTTAATAGTAATTCATTTTGATTATTCCAAAACTTAGCATCATATTGATAGTGAATTTTAAATAAATCTTTACTTATAGATATATTTTTTTTGACACCAAAATCACCAAAATTATTTTTTGTAAAATATTGATAACTTACATCATAGTATTCTTTTTCAGAGTCTTTTAATTGAATTTCAACTCTGGAGTTTAGTTTAGCTTTATGTACATAATACTTCTTAAGTTTTTTGTCTTTTTTAAATTTTATTCTTACTTCATAAAGAACTGTAGTATATTTAATATGTCTTTTTTTTATTAACGGAAGACCATTTTTATTGATGAGGTAAAATTCGGCTATTGCAAAATTCTCTTTATTTATTATATAATATCCATGTGTAGATAATTTTTCATCTTTTTTTGGTTTAAATTCTAATTTAACAAAGGTACTGTCTAGTAAATTTATTTCTTTAAATATAAAATACTTTTTTTGTAAACCAATAGAAGCAAATATGTTAAAAAGCTTTTCAAATGAAATTTGTTTAAAATAAACATCTTTTTCTACAATACCTGCCTTCCGTAAATTTTGTAACTCAATCGTATAATTTTTTTTAGGTTTTGGAACCTCTTTAGTTGTAAGTAAAACTTTTCTTTCAACAAGACCGATAAAGTCTTCAATTCTAACTATTGTATCATTCCTTTTGAGTACTCCTCTCAAGAAAAATTTTTCGCGATATGGTTTTGATGGGTAGTTATTAGAAATATTATCCCTTATATTTTTAAATAAATAATGATCATTAGTAGTTAAAATAATTTCATCCAGTTCGACAATATTTTGTATTAAAAAGATTGTATCTGATTTAATATCATTAAAGTTAGTTTCAAAAGAACTATAGCCTAAAAGTGAAAACTTTATGGAATCAATTTTAGATGTAAATATAAATCTACCATCTTTATTAGTTGAGGTATTATTTTCTTGATTATAAACATCAACAAACTCAATAGAATTTAGGGTTTCTTTGTCAACAACAACTCCTTGAAAGATATTTTGTGAAATAGCAGAGTTAGCTAAAAACAATAAAGCAAAAAATATTTTTTGATACATTAAAAAATATTAGTTATGAATTAAAGGTAAATATACCTCAAATAAACTAGAGTAAAGACCGTTGCAAAAGCTATTTTTACAAAGAAGGAAGTAATTCGAAGTAAAAAAATAAACAAAATTAGTCATTCACCCGCTTACTATATTTATTACGGATATAGTAAGCGGGTGAATAATTTTTATATTGCAGT
>JAKITG010000101.1 GCA_021648195.1 Flavobacteriaceae bacterium
GGAAAGCACAGAGGTTTTTTAGTGAAAGAATTGTAACCCAATTTTGAGCTAAACAAATTTCGAGCATTTTCAATTATAGCAAGCAGTTTGGCTTTGGAATAGAATATCCGTGAATAATGCGGGTTAAAGCGGATTCTAAAAATTCATTCGCTTCAACCCCAAAGCTTCGGGATCAGAATTTTTCAAAAAACTCATTGAATGGAATTTAAGTTTATTACATTTGATTTTACTTAAATCAACCTAAAATTTACATAATGAAAAGTATAAACTACTTAATTCTATTTGTCTTATTTATTACAACGCCTTCAATATTTGCACAGAAAACTTCATCAAAAAAACCTTTAGATTTGATGGAACTAACTATAACACAAATTCAAGATTCATACAAAAAAAGAGAATTAACCATTCAAAACGTTGTTGGATTTTACCTCAATCAAATTGACAGTATTGATAAAAATGGAGTGGAATTAAATGCAATAATTTCAGTAAATCCAGATGCTATGAAAATAGCAGCAGAAATGGATAAAGAATTAAAAGAAGGTAAGTTTCGAGGCTCTTTACATGGAATTCCTGTAATACTAAAAGACAATATTGATACACATGATAAAATGCCAACAACGGCTGGTTCACGAGCCTTAGCAAATAGTTACCCGCTTCAAGATAGTTTTATTGCCAAAAAATTAAGAGAAGCAGGTGCCGTTATTATAGGTAAGGCTAACCTTAGTGAATGGGCAAATTTTAGAGGAAAAAATTCAACGAGTGGTTGGAGTGGTGTTGGTGGATTAGGAAAAAACCCATATGTTCTTGATTGTAATACTTGTGGTTCAAGTTCTGGATCAGCTGTTTCAGTTTCTGCAAATCTTTCTGTCATTGCTATTGGAACAGAAACGCATGGCTCTATTGTATGCCCTTCACATATAAATGGTGTCGTAGGGTTAAAGCCTACTGTTGGATTAGTAAGTAGAGGCGGCGTTATTCCTATCTCCTATTCTCAAGATTCGCCAGGTCCAATTACAAGAACGGTAGAAGATGCTGCCATCTTATTAGGCTCATTAACAGGAGTGGATGAAAGAGATGACAAGACCCTTTCTAGTGAAGGAAATTCATTTACCAATTATACACAGTTTTTAAATAAGGAAGGCTTAAAAGGTAAGAGGATTGGTGTAATTACAGATTATTTTGGCATTAATAAAGATGTTGACTCACTTTATACAAAAGCTATAGATTATATGGAATCGCAAGGGGCTGAACTTGTTAAAATTGATAATATTCTAGATTCAAAAATAGGTGCTTATTCTTTTACTGTATTGGTTTATGAATTTATTAATGGTTTAAATAGCTATCTTAAAAGTTTGGGTCCAGATGCAAAAATAAAATCGGTAAATGATTTAATAAAATTTAACAAAAAGGATACTGTCGAATTAAGATACTTCGGTCAAGAATATCTTGAAATGAAACCAGTTAGTAAATCTGAATATGAAAAAAACTTGAAAATGATGCACGAAGGCAGCAGACAAGAAGGAATAGATAAAATTATGAAGGTACATAATTTGGACGCTATAATTTCAGCAACAGGTGGACCAGCATGGAAAACAAATTTAAAAAACGGAGATAACAATTCATTTGGTAGTGCAGGACCTGCAGCTATTGCTGGCTATCCGAATATAACCGTACCTATGGGATTTGTAGGCGAGTTACCTGTTGGTATATCTTTTTACGGTAAAGCTTGGAGTGAACCTATTTTGCTAGAAATTGCTTATGCTTATGAACAAGGCACCCTAAAAAGAAAAGTACCTAAATATTTAAAAACTATTGATTAGGCTATTTATATAAACACTTGATTAGTGCTATAGTGGTTTAGAGAATTATTCTCAAAATTGGTATTTTAACATTAGAATCTGAGTTCGACCTAAGAAGTAGATTAAGTCTAATAAAATAAGAATGTTACGTCATTACGAGGGAAGAATCAGCCAAAAAAGGCGGACAAGTTGAAGTAATCTGTCTTTAAAAGTGAGATTGCCACAACTTGTCCGCCTTTTTTGGCTGATTCGTGCCTGATTCGCAATGACAAACACAGCTTAAATTGCTAATTCCCAATAAAAAACAAAAGTTGTTACATCAAACTCAGGTTTAAACAAAAAGAAGAAACTGATTATTGAAATGACAAGAAAACTATAAAAAAAATTGATATAACTCAAGTAAAAAAGAAAATACTAAAGCATTTTACAGAGCTTTTTAAAACTAAATTTGTAGCCATTTAAAATAAAAGCCAGAAACTAAAGTTTCTGGCTTTTATTTTAAACTGAATATTATCTACTCTTAATTATTTTAAAACCACATTAAAGGTTCCAGTTCTGTTATTAAGATTTAACATATCTCCAATTAAAGTAACTCCTGTAAAACCGCATTAAAGGTTCCAATTTTTTCATCAAAATTTAACAAATCTCCAATTAAAGTAACTTCTGCTTCGGTTTGAGTTAATTTTCCTTTTAGAGAATAAGAATCATCATCAACAGTGAAATCTACTGTAGCTATATCACCTTTAATAGTCCATGTTCCTTCAAGTTCAGGTGCTTTTTCAATTTTAATTATTGCTTTCCCATCAGTAGATAATTTCACTTTAAATTTATCTTCTTCCCTATCATAAGATAATAGCCCAACAAATTCACCTTGTAAAATATTTTTAATTTTTACATTTATTGAAGTTTGCCCTGCACTATTCTTAGCAAGAATCTCAATATCATGTTCGCCATTTGGTAATGTTTTTGTCCAACTTAATGCACCTGTACTTGAATCGATACTTAAACCTTCAATAGCTGAAGCTAAAGAAAATGAACCCTCGTTGTTGTTCCAATTTACTGTTGGTGCCTCAGAGCTTCCTGTTTCAAAAAAAACAGCTTCTATTTCTGTAGAAGTGTAGCTTACCGTTGGTTCACTTACTAGTGGTTCATCATCTTTATTACAAGAGATTAAAACTGAAGTGAAAGTTATCATTAATATTAAATTTTTAAATAATTTCATTTTATTTATTTTTAAAACTGGTTATTATTTTTTTATTATCTCACATCATTCTAACGCTTGTTTATTAATTTTATTATTTGTGTCTAAATAAATATTTAAAAATGAAATTTGCTTTGCAAAATATTTTTCACTCAATATAAATACCAATTTAGACTATCTTGACTATATTGTTTTTGAATTGAAAAAAATTAAAAAATTACACTATTTTTACAACTCAAAATAAAACATTGTAAATCATAAGTTTAGATATGTGGAAAGCATACATTTCTACATCAAAAAAAAAGTTACCAAACGCATCTATTGTTCATGATTAGGTTTCATTTAGTAAAGTATTTAAATACTGCTATTGATAAGGTTAGAAGACGAGAAGTCAAAACAAATGAAAAAATGAAAAAAGATTTGAAAATTAGAGAAAACGAACTTCAAGACAAAACCTATTGGAAAAATTATTTAACTCCAAAAAGTCTGCCAAGAAGAGAAACCTATTCGCAACCAAAAATGTGGCTCCCTATTATTGGAGGTATTGTAATTTCCCTTATAGTTGGCTATGGACTTGCTTTTATTATGGCAAGTAATTTCTTCTACATCGTACCTATTATTCTTGTTACAGGGTTGATTGTTGCCGTATTATATGGCTTTATAGTAGAGAAAAGTAACTGTATCAATTTTAAATTTTTACTAATAGTATTATTTGGCATAGTTCTTTTAAGCTTTTTATTTGGTGAATATTTTTATTATGAACTCCCAAAATATGACAGTTCTGTAAGTTTTTTAAATTTTTTTAAATCAAGATTTAATGTTGGCATGCAACTGGATGACGGTGCAGGTGCAGGTTCTGGCACTGTTATACTCATTACTATTTGGGTAGGTATTTTAGCATCAGCATTTTTTATTTCGTGGTTGATGCTTGTTAGATTATTACGCTTTTTAAATAATGGTGTTCCTGAGGAAGTGTTAGAATTTGGTTTATATCATTTAAATGATGGAAAGAGCAAAGATCAAATAAGAATAGAATTATCTCAAAAAAGATGGAACTCAAAAGAAGATCAAGATGCAGTTTTTAATGCTACCAGTTCATTTTTACGATGGGTAAAATTTATGAAAACAATGGCAAAAAGAAACTAATATGTTACTAAAAAGTATCAAATACATAGCAGTACTTTTTGTAAGTGTATCGTTTGGTCAAAATATACAAACCCAAAAGGTAATTAACGAATATGCAAACTATATAAATGGTTTTGCTTTTTATATTTTGCTATCACATTATGTTGTAAAAGACTATAATTTAGAAATTAACAATAGGTTTCAATCTCCAAAAGAATATTATACACTAAATAATGTATTTGACTTTTATGGTAAAAATAATTAAGTCTTTATAAAACGGAAGTTAACGCTAGGTTTACTTTTGAAAACTATAACGTGCTTTTAAATAAATTAAAATTAGTAGACTTTAATGAAAGAGATAAAATTTTAAAATCATTAGACAGTTTTCAAAAGTTATTTGAAAAATTTGTTGAAATGAACATAAATTTTTACAATAAAAATAGTTTAGATAATGATTATTTTTATAACAAGTCAAATTTTGAAAATTCATTAAAAGAATTAGGTCAATATAAATTGCTTGTTAATGAATTACGTGAAAAAGTAGATGATATTTCGCAATTGTGCATAGAAATGTATAATAAATATAAATTACCACAAGCATTAGAACTAAGCAAACAAATTATATTATCAGCCAAAAAAGTAGTGTATAGTTTTAGAGAAAAAAAAATACTAAAAAATATGTCTAAACTTGGTAATGGTGTTTATAAATTAATTATTGATGACCAAGATGCATTAAAAGTCTTGATTGGTGAGGCAAAAAATGTTTCCTGCAGATAACGCAGATTATACTAGCATCAAAAATATATTTTTTTATTTGTCTAATGTAATTTACAAAATGAAAAATATTTCAAATTGGATCTTGAGTTTATCCGCTGAGAAAATTACAAAGCTTCTTATCCTTTTTCCAATTGGAATCATTTTGATTTTGACTAGTGTATCTTCTATAAGCCTAGCAGAGATTTTACCTCAAAACTCTATTGTTTCAACTATTGTATAATTTTTATCTTTTGCAAACATATTGTTATTACTATGTTTAGTAATGCTATTTTAAGCTTCTTGGATTTGGGCTACGGTAGTTTCATCAAATGAAGAAATTATTAACCTTAAACTGAAATGGTTGAAAAAGAACAACAACCTTATGAAACTTAACACTTAAATGTTTAATTTACACAATAAATTTAACACCTTACACCCAATTTCTCCCATTTATAATGAATTATTCGGGTTAAGTGAAATTCAACGAAAAGAAATATTAAGTTATTTATGGAGATTGAAAATAATCGTAAATTTAAGTTAAGAAGATACAAATTGATTATACAGACTATGAAAAAGATTAAAAAATATTGAGAAAAAATTAGACAATAGCTAACAAAGGTAGCCGTTGCACAAGATTCTTAGAATCTACAACTCCGCATATTCAAATCGTTAGACTGTCTAAAAACTATTTTCAATCACATTACAAAAAAATTGAGCTATGTATTCTGTAAAAGAATACATAGCTCAATTTAAAAATTTAATACAATTAAGATACTGGGTTAATTATCATATCCTGGGTTTTGATTATTAAAATTAATTAAGTTATTACCAAATATTTCATCTTCAGGTATTGGTAATATATATTGATTAGAACTTGTTATAGAGGGCTTTAAAGTCATTGCCTTACCAAAACGAATTGCAGCAAACCAATCACTTCCATTTTCATAGGCTAATTCTTTAACTATTTCGTTAAAAATATCGTCTTTAAGCTCATCTATAGTAGTTGCTGGTGTATTACCAGTAACTGCACGATTCCTAACAACATTTAAAGGCGCACTACTCTCAACTAGACCAGCACCACTAAAAGCTAAACCTTCTGCTTTTATTAAGTACATTTCTGCCAAACGCAGAAAATAAGTTGGTCGAAATGCATCTTCATTATTTACCTTCAGAACTCTAGAGTCAGCAAACGTAAAATCTTTACGTGGGTCTGTATCCATTAAAATTGGAAACCATGTATTACCCGAACGAGTAAAAATATCATAAAAACGTTTTCTATTGTTATCTTCTAGATCAGAATTGGCATCTCTATGCGTCATAAAAATCATTTCAGAGGAGTTAAGTCCTCTACTAAATACGCTTTCATAGTCAGACTCTAAGGTTCTAGTACCCTCATTAATAACTTGATCTGCTAAAGAGGCTGCTTCTGCATATTCTCCTTGAAAAAGCAACACTTTTGCTTTTAATGCTTTTGCTGCAGTTTTAGAGGCTCTGTAAGTAACCGAAAAATCTGGTGCATTAGTTATAGCAAAATCTAAATCAGAAATTATTTGAGTATAGCACTCTGCAACTGTACTTCTAGCTTTATGTCTATTAACAAAATTAGCTGGCTCTGTTCTTAAAACTATACCTAATGGACTACTATTGTCAAAGAATTGACCAAAATACCTAAGGGCATCAAAAGTAGCCATTGCTCTTAAGTAATGTGCTTCTCCTAATATTTCTGATTTAACATTTGCTCCAAACTTACTATCAGGTAAATTTCCGGTTAATGTTATCGAATTATTAGCTTGGTCTATTACCTTGTAAAAAGCAACCCAAAAACGATTTACAAAACCATTAGTAAACAGTAAATCATTTTCTTGAAACTGTAATGCAGCGCCACCTACACTTAACCTACCCATTGTACCAATTAATGTACTCGGTATTATTTCTGTGCCAGCGTAATAAGAATCAGATGTCCTATTCACAATAAATGTATAAGCACCATTAAGCAATGCTTTTGCGTCTTCTTCATTCTTTAATACATTTTCTGCTATTAAATTATTTGGAGGGTCTGTATCTAAAACATCTGTTAACTCGCAAGATGTTATAAAAAATAATAATGTAATTATTAGTGATAATTTTTTCATGATATTTTATTTAAATTAAAATCCTATTCTAACACCTAATGTAAAAGTCTTTGCTAAAGGGAAGCGGTTGTTATCTCTTCCAGAACTTATATCGTTATTAAATAAGTTTGTAGCTTCTGGGTCTGACCCGCTATAACTTGTAAAGGTGACCAAATTTTGAACTGTAAAAAATAGAGATGCCGAGTTAAGGAAATTCATTTTTTTAAGAAGCTCTTTTGACATAGAGTAATTAAGATTTACGGTGCTTAATCTTAAGAAGGATGCTTTATAAATATAATAATCTGATATTCTACCATTTAGGTTTGGGTCTCTATATACTAATCTAGGTATAATAGCAGAGGTATTTGTAGGTGTCCAAGCATCTAAAACAGCTCTATTTTTATTCTCTCCTTGAAAAGGGGTAGTAAAACGAGTGTCTGTAGCTAAACTAAAAGCCTGTATATCATTTCCTATTGAATAGGTGAAAAATGTTTGCAATGAGAAGTTTTTATAAGTAAAAGTGTTATTAAATCCACCAAAAAAATCTGGTTGCGTATCTCCAATAATTTGTTGATCTAAATTATTAACTACTCCGTCTGGTACACCATCTGGCCCAGAAATATCTTTAAATCTTATATCTCCAAGAGAAGTTCCACTTCGTTGGTAGGTACCTGTTGGTGACGCTGTGTTTAAGGCATCAATAACAGCTTGATCTTGAAAAAGCCCATCACTTACATACCCATAGAATAGACCAATAGGATCGCCCACTCTAAGTCTTCCTCCGCCACCAAAACCTATAGCAAAACCTTCATCATCAACAAAATCATCAGATAGACTTTCTAATGTGTTTTTATTTTGAGTTATATTAAAGCTTAATGTCCAATTAAAATTTTCGCTTTTTATAATATGCCCTGCTAGCTCTATTTCGAAACCTTCATTTAATGTAGAACCCACATTTGCAATAGCTCTCGTATTTCCTGTACTACCAGGTAAAATAACAGCAAACAGAGCGTCCACAGTTTCTTTAGTATAATAAGCAACAGTACCAGATAGACGACCTTTTAGAAATGAGAAGTCTACCCCTAAATCAAACTGTCTTGTGGTTTCCCATTTTAAGTCATCATTACCTAATTGACTAAGAATTATAGAAGGTGTTCCTCCATAATTTTCGGTATCAAAAAGTGTTCTCCAAGCATAATCTCCAAATTCTTGTTGTCCAGTTATACCATAACTAGTACGTAACTTAAGTTCATCTACAAAGGTGGAATTTTCTAAAAAGGATTCTTCAGAAAT
>JAKITG010000102.1 GCA_021648195.1 Flavobacteriaceae bacterium
CTTGAATTATTTTAAACCTCCTTCCTGGGAACTCAATTAAACTGTTTGAAGTATATAAATGACTGTTATTATGTAGTTTGTCAATTTCTAATTTTTTAGAAATTTCATTAAAAAGACCTGCTTTTAAAATAGCACTATTGGGTTCGTATAAAAATGTTTTTGGTAAAGAATAAGTTGCATTTGAAGTAGTGTTTATGACAGATTCAAAAGTTTCTATATTTTCTTTTTTGATATTTATTGCTTTGATATGAATACTGTTATTATAATCTTTTTGAAGTATAAAGAGTAGCTCTTTTACTTCGTTATTAACTGCAATTGTATAAATATTTTTTACAAAGTTGAGTTCATTAATTGTAGATGTAATATCTAATAATGGCGCTACTTTTAATAATATATTATTTGTATATTGAAATAAAAATTCTAAATTTTTTGGAATATCAGGCAGGCAATCATTTAATAAAAAAACCTTTCCTTTTACATCATTTCTTCGAGAAGGATCAACATAAATCCAGTCAAATTTTTGATTAATTTTTTTCAAGTAATCAAGTCCATTGCTGGCAATTGTTTCTATATTTTGAACTCGTAATTTTTCAAAATTAGAAGAAACAATTTTAGATAAATCTTTGTTTATTTCGCAATGTGTTATGTTTTTAATTTGTTTAGAAAAATAAAAACAATCTACCCCAAAGCCTCCAGTAATATCGATTAAAGAGTTTCCTGAGATTAAATTTGATTTATATCTTGCCGTAACTTCGGAAGATGTTTGTTCAATATTTAACTTATTGGGGTAATAAATAAGTTCGGTTTTAAACCAAGTTGGTAATTTTTTTTCACACTTCTTTTTTGCAATAATCTGTTCAA
This sequence comes from Flavobacteriaceae bacterium, assembly GCA_021648195.1. Taxonomy (GTDB): domain Bacteria; phylum Bacteroidota; class Bacteroidia; order Flavobacteriales; family Flavobacteriaceae; genus Lutimonas. The sequence continues at coordinate 862 of JAKITG010000102.1, forward strand.
CTATTTTTTGAATTTTTAGTCGAGGAAAAGGAGATCCCTTTAAAATAAGTTGAGTAGAATCATCATTTAAATGCTGATTTATAAAATGCTGAATGTCATTATTTAAAATAAACTCATTCAAAATCAATCATATTGTTTGGTGAGAGATCTTACAATAGTATTGTCAGATAAAAATTCTTTTAAAATAACCTTTATAGCCGTGTAAGTAGGTACAGCTAATATCATTCCAATAACACCAAATAATAATCCTCCAATGATAATTACTAAAAATATTTCTAATGGATGTGATTTTACACTTTTTGAAAATATAATGGGTTGACTGAGAAAATTATCAATCAATTGAGCAATAATATATCCTATCATAACATACAATGTTGTTGGTAGAATATAATTTTGAAAATCATGATCTAAATTACTAGTCATGGTTAAAGTAAGCATTAAAACGCCTCCAATCATTGGGCCTATATAAGGAATAATGTTTAACAAAGCACACAAAAATGCAATGACTACAGCACTTTCAATACCAAAAATTAAGAGCGTTATCGAATAGATAGTAAATAAAATAGTAAGTTGAATAATTAATCCTATAAAGTAGCGTGACAAAAGATCTTTAATCTTATTGATTGATTTTAATAAGCGTTCCTCTTTTTCATCAGGAGTTATGGCTAAAAAAGCTTTGTGTAATATTTCGGTGTCTTTCATCAAGAAAAATGTAATGAATAATACCGAAAATAATCCCATACTAAAAGAGCCAATCATGCTTACAAACGAATTCAACAAGCTAGGTATAGATTGTATATTTGAAGTCAAATCTAAGGTTTGAATCTCTTTAAAAAGATCAATATTATTCGCACTAAAATAATTATTAATTTGATTGATTAAATTTTTTATGTCACTTTGAAATTCTTGAGTGTTTAGTAATGAAATATTTTGACCTTGTTTGACTATTAAAGGGATAAACATAGAAATAACACCAAATGTAGTTAGGATAAAAAGGTTGATTGTAATAATAACAGCCAACGCATTTGGAAACTTTAATTTATTTTTTAAAAATCGTAAAAATGGACGCGCAATTAAAGAAAGTACAGATGCAATTGCGATATAAATTAAAACAGATTGAATTTTATATAAAAAAAACAGTACTAAAATAAGAGCAATAATAATTCCTATGGCACGTAATATTCCGCTAGCTATAACTTTTGAATTCATAGTGTAAATATAATGGTTTAGTTGAATTAATTATATTTGTTTTTTAATTTAATAAAAATCAATTTGGTATCATGCATAAATTTAAATTCCCTTCAGCTCAAACTATATTAATTATTCTTGCCGCATTGGTTACCTTATTGACATGGATTATTCCTGCAGGCCAATACAATCAACTGACTTATAATAAAGAGAATGCACAATTTGTAACAAAAGATCAAGGAAAAGAAACTGTTTATCCAGCTACTCAAAAAATGTTAGACGAATTGCAAATTAAAATTTCATTAGAAAAATTCACCAATGGTGATATTTGGAAACCAGTAAGTGTTCCCAATACATACAGACAAGTAGAGGCAAAACCACAAGGAGTTTTAGAATTTATACAATCTCCCATAAAAGGAATTATGGCAGCTCTTGATATTGTTTTATTAATTTTGATTATTGGTGGATTTATAGGAATTACAAACTTTACAGGTGCTTTTGATACAGGAATAGCAAGATTAGCAAAAGTATTAAAAGGTAGAGAAGCTTTACTAATTGTTTTGATTACCGTATTAATTGCCATAGGCGGAACTACTTTTGGTTTGGCTGAAGAAACTATTGCTTTTTACCCTATTTTAATTCCTGTATTTTTAGCTGCAAAATATGATGCTATGGTTGCAGTAGCTTGTATTTATATTGGATCATCTATTGGAACAATGGCTTCAACAGTCAACCCATTTAGTACAATTATAGCCTCAAATGCCGCTGGAATAAATTGGACTGATGGAATTACGAGTAGGTTTGTTATGCTATTTTTAGGTACTATTGTCTGTATTTTATATATAATACGTTATGCCGAAAAAGTAAAAAAAGACCCTACAAAATCTTTGATTTATTCTCAAAAAGAAGAAATTGAAAAATTATTTTTGCATAAAATTTCAAAGGACACCCCAAAGTTCATAATAAAAATTAAGCTAATTTTAATTACATTTATCTCCTGTTTTGCAATTATGATATTTGGTGTATCAAGATTGGATTGGTGGTTTTTAGAAATGACATCGGTTTTTTTAGTGGGAGCAATAGTTATTGGTTTTATACATAAAATGAACGAAACTAAATTTGTAGATGTTTTTATGGATGGTGCAAAAGATTTGTTGAGTGTAGCTTTTATTATTGGTTTAGCTAGAGGAATTACCATTATTATGGATAACGGTTTGATTAGTGATACCCTTTTATATCATTCAAGTAATTTAACTGATGGAATGAATAAAGGTTTGTTTATCAATGTAATGATGTCTTTATTTGCCGGATTGTCATTTTTTATTCCCTCGTCTTCAGGTATGGCAGTTTTAACCATGCCAATTATGGCTCCATTAGCTGATGGAGTAGGAATAGGACGAGAAATAATTGTAAACGCTTATCAATACGGTATGGGATTATTTGCTTTTATTAACCCAACAGGTTTGATTTTGGCTTCGTTAACTATGGTAAAAGTTGGTTACGATAAATGGTTAAAATTTGTAATGCCCTTAGTTGGAATTTTATTGATAATAACGATATTGGTATTAACTATTTCGGTGTATGTATAGAATGCATTTTCTTTAACAATCTGTTTAGTCCTAAAATACAGCTACAGATTAATATTCATTTATGCTAATAATTTATATACCGTGTTATGGTTTGTATTTAAAAGGTTAAGTTCTATTTTTTTATTCTTTGTTGTGCTTTTTATTTTTTATTCTCCAAATTATATGAGTTGTAATTCCAGCAATAGTTCCGAAAATCCAAAACCCGAATGTTATTCCAAGTATTGGCATTCCGCAATTAATTCCATCTGTTCTTGGTTCTGGATAGAAAAATCTTGGAAAAACAAAAAAATAACAGATCAATAAAATTAAGAGAATTATAAAATTTGGCAGTTTATTTTTATATTTACTGTTTATATAATACAAAGCAAATTGTACAAAAGAAATTCCGAGAATGAAGAGTAAAATCATTTAAATTAGTTTTAGTTCTATGTTCTTTAATAATTTATTTTGATGTTTTGTTTGATTTATAATTTTGGTGGAGGCTTATTTATTTCCCAAATATTTTTTTAATGATTTGTGTATGAGTAGTAAGGTAATAAAATGTACTTACTTTTCGATTTATCACAAACTTTGTTCAAAGGTACAAACTTTAAAATTAATACTACAAGACTTAATAACAGTACATTACTCAAACTACGTATGGTTAGTGTGCTTGTTTCATAAGATACAATATTTTGGACTACCTAATAAATTTGAGACAAATTTGATTAAGCCGTTTTATTAATAAATCCTCTTAATTTTATTTCCATTTCTAAAGGCGAAAGATACCCTAAGCTAGAGTGCAACCTTTTAGTTATTATACCAATTCATATAATCCTCAATACTGCTGTATAATTGTTTGTAAGAGCTAAACTTAAAACGATATAACCATTCGTGTTTAATCGTTTTAAAGAAGGATTCTGCTACAGTATTATCTCAACAGTTACCCTTTCGACTCATACTTTGGGTTGTTTTTCTATTGAAAGAAAAAAGATTGGTTATTTTATTGGAAGCATATTGCACGCCTCTATTGAATGAAAGATAAATCCATCGATAATAGTCCTATTATTTCTTGCTAAAAGCCATGCTTTCATTATCGTATTCTCAGTAGTTATATCTTCACTTAAAACCCATCCAATAACTCTTTTGTTAGCTAAATCAATTATTGTCATTAGGTAATTTCAATCATTATTTACTCGTATATAAGTTATATCAGACACCCTTTCTCCCTAATTTTAACTGTTAAAGTCTCTGTTTAACTCATTATTGGCTATAGGTAAAGAGTGCTTAGAATCAGTAGTTATTGCATATTTCATTAATAATTCAATATAGAAACGAGAGTGAAATGACTTTTCTCTTTCTAACATCTTTTGAAAACAATAACTCCCATAGATTTTTCTACTTTGTTCAAATAGAACTTTAATTATCTCTTTAAGATATTGCTTAGGCGTCTTTACTTTTAATACATTTTTTTGTTTAAACCAATGATAATAAGAACTCTTACTAATAATTCGTCTTAACAATAGTAGACATTCCAAACTTAAATTTAGCACAAAACCGCAATTACGTATATTTATTGTTAGCATTCGTTGTCCTTTCATAGTGCCTAATCTAAAACCCAACTTAAACCAACATTAAACCCTAAATTCATTTGTCTGTAGTAGTATGGTTCGTTTTGAGTATTTATAGCTATTGTATTAATAGGCATGTTAAGTCCAGCGGAATATTTAATGAAATTATTCCATATATAATAATTAAAACCAACTGAAAAATAATTAGTTGCAGCATATACATTTTCGATATAGGGAAAACTTTCGCTTACTATTGGCGATTTGGTATTTGCACTGTATTTTACAGTAATAACATCAAACTCATTTTGTGCTATCAAAATAGTAGGTAACAGACTTATTAAAAATAACAATCTCATATTCAGTATTTTACTAAAGCATTCAAATAGTTTTTAATTCGTTTTGTGGTTAGGTCATTTAGTTTATCATTATCAAACTGTTTGTCAATAAGTGATAGCGGTATTTTTTTAGAGATTACATCTACATTCATATGCATTAAAACTGTAGCAAAATGAGTTAAACCTACTAAATTACCAGCTCTTCCTTGTGCCACACCAATAAGTGCGGCCGTTTTATTGGAAAATGTTTTTTTATAATCTTTGGTTGAAATCAAGTCTATAAAATATTTTAAAATACCCGAAAAACTGCCATTGTATTCAGGTATTACAAAGATTAATTGTTGTGCAGGTATTAGATATTTTTCTCTAATATTGTTTGCATAATCTGAAGTAGATTGATACGATGGCGTATTCAATTTATCAAAATCAATTTTGGATAAATCCAATAACTTGATTTCTTTATCAGTTGTATTTTCAAGTAATAAAAACACTTTTTTGGCTACTTTTAAAGTATTGCTTTCCGCTCTGTTTGTTGCTGCTATTATTGTTGTCATATTTTTGTTGAGTTTACTTTCTTTAGTTTTTTCTTCCGCATATATGCAGGTTTCCAAATTAGGTTTCCAAAAATTATTTTCCATTTGTCTTTAAAGGCTCTACATTGTTTTACCTCTTTCCAGATATTTCCATATTCTATAAAATTGATAGTAATAGGATTGTAGGTGTTAATATTTCTAGTCAAACCATAGATTACTTTTTCTTCTTCTCGTTGAAATGTTCCGAAGAGTTTATCCCAAATCATCAATACACCTCCATAATTTTTATCTAAATATTTCCTGTTTGAACCGTGATGTGCTCTATGTACAGATGGCGTATTAAATATTTCGTCTAAGAAACCCAATTTGTGTATTCTTTCTGTGTGTATCCAAGTTTGGTACTGCACTATAAAAATCAAACACATTATAGCTTGAAAAGGGTTAAACCCAGCTAATATCATAGGTATTAGAAATATCCATTCAAAAAGACCTTCTATAATACTAAGTCTCAAAGAGATCGTTAAATTGTACTCTTCAGAAGAATGATGCACACTATGACTTGCCCATAAAATACGGTGTTCGTGTTCTAAACGGTGCATCCAGTAGTACGTAAAATCTGCTGCTAATAACCCCAATGCCCAAGTCCACCAAGTCATTGGTATGCTATAAGGAATAAAATAATAAATTGGTAGTAAGGCAATTAATCCTAAAGCTCCAAGTAATAATTTTTCGGTTAGTTGACCCAAAAAATAGATGGCAACATTTGCCAAGGTGTCTTTCCAATTTCTTCCTTTTCGTTTGGCTAAATCAAAAACAATTTCAATAGCAACTATAGAAAAGTTGAAAATTAAAAATATGGACACTAAGTTCATTAACCCAGATGTTTCAAAAAGGGTTGTAATTTGTTCTATACTCATTTTTTTAGTTATTAAAGTGAATGGTTACATATTTTGCGTCAGAATCATTAGGGTCATCTATGCCAACTTCTAATTTTGTTTGAGTAAGTTTTTTGATGATTAATTTTAGTTTACCTATTCTCAATAGAGTTTGTCATTGTTATTGTTTTGCCATTTAAAATGTATTTCCCTTTTTCAAATTTTCCTTCTGAAACACTTGTGTAAGTATTACCTTTTAAAAAATGGATATAGTCTTTTTTTTCTGTTTCTTCAGGGTCATAGTCGATCCACATTACTTCATATTTTTCGAGATACCACTTTTACAAAGCATTGTTTCGCTTAAAATTTGTGAAAATCCTGCCAATGAGAATAGAAGTAGAACTATAGATGTCAAAATTATTTTCTTCATATTATTAATGTACTTGAATATTAATAGAACTCTTTTTAATATATTTTTATAGCATTTATTTTCTCACCAAAACAGTAAACAAAACAGGTATTATTACTAATGTTAAAACTGTTGCTACAATTAAACCAAACATAAGTGCAACTGCTAGGGGAACAAACATTTCGTTGCCCGATAATGAAAGCGGAATAAGAGCCATTACCGTAGTTACTGTTGTTACCATAATTGGAACAAATCGCTGATTTGATGAGTTTCTGCTCGCTTCGGCAATGCTCATTCCCTGTTGTTTGGCTCGATTAATAAAAGTGAGCAATAGAATAGCATCGTTTACTACAATGCCTATTAAACTGGCAATACCTAAAATGGCTGTAAACGAAAATGGCTGATCAGTAACAAGCAAACCTACTATTGAACCAATAAATGCCAATGGCAATGTCAGTAATATCACAAAAGGTTGTGTAAATGAATTGAATTCAATCATTAAAATAATATACATCAAAAAAATTGCGGCAATTGCAGCTAATCCTAAATTTGCTGAATCTTTTTTTGATTCTTCACGCTCACCGCTAAAAGTTATATCCGTTCCTTTTGTATTTAGTTTTGGTAATATTTCGAACTCAATTAAATCAGCAATTTCGGTAGCGCTATATCCCTCTTTCGCATCACAAAACACGCTTATGTTTCGCACGCTATTATTATGTCTGATTACAGGATATTTTTCCTCGATTTTTATATCCGCTATTTGTTTTAACAAGATTTTTTGCTGCGTTTGAGATGATACAATTCCGAAATTTTCAAGATCTGAAACAGAAGTAATATTACCTGAGATTCTTATTGGAAATTCAATTCCTTTTTTTCTGTATTTTGTCAGTTCACTGCCCATAAGAGCCAACTGAACCTGTT
>JAKITG010000103.1 GCA_021648195.1 Flavobacteriaceae bacterium
AGTTATTATCAACAATTTAACAATTCAATCTTTATCTCTAAATTACTCGAAGTCCTGTTTCAAGAATTTCCCTTGCAAATGGATTATCTTTATTAAAATACTCTGTAGTATATTTTTTATAACAATTGATGAACAAAATTATTTAGTTAACCCGAATTGTTAAGGGTGGTACTACGCCAATACTTTTTTAAAATGCTTCTTGGTATTCATCAAACTCGCATCTCGAAAATGCCTATTGATTTCGTTTATCAATTTATAAGGACGGTTAAACGCTTCTTGAGAAACATTAAAATAGTCAGATAATTTTCGAATTGTTTCCTTTGAAAGTCCTTTTTGAGAACTTAATATTTTGGAAACCGTTCCTTTTGATAATTCTAATATCTCCACAAGGTCTTTCGATTTTAAGTTGTTAGTTTCCATTAGTGTTTTTAGCAATTCGACAGGATTAAGTTCATTGAAAGAATTATGTTCACTATCCCATTTTTCTATTAAAAGATTTAGTAAATCTATTTCATCGCTATCAACTTTATTATTAGTCATCACCAAATTTTCAAGAGTGTTGCAATATTCATTATATTGTTTTTTTGTTTTAATTATAACATATTTTAAAGTTTCCATTTTATAACTCCAAATTTCTAATATATATTTACAGTATATTGTTTTCCAGCATTGCACAGTTTTGTGTATTCAGAATGAGTTCCAATCCATTTTACAAACAAATGAATATTATACGTACAAATAGTAACATTTTAAAAACCTCGAAGGTTTCATTCGGCAATCAAAATAAGAACGAAAAAATTTTCACTAATTACTTACCTAAATTGAGCGATTAAAATTCTAAGATTATATAAAATACAAGTGTTACCAAAATCAATTGGGTTTTAAAAATTCCCGCAATTTCATTGAGTAACAAAGTCATCCTTCAAAGCAATACTGATGAGATACAAAATTGCGGGAATTTGACCACCTTGAAGAATCGATCAATTTAGGACTTAAATATTTTACACCCCACCTTCAAGGTTAAATGTCAATTCCAATATATTATAATTCATACATTCCTTATGCTATAAATATGATTAAATATGTAAACCTTGTCCAAAGGACTCACTTAAAGAAGGTTAGTTCCTATCTCACAACTGCAAGTTTTTGAGTATAATGCTCTACCTTATCTTGGTCTCTTAAAATAATTTTATAGAGATAAACTCCATTTGCAATTTTATCACCATCTTGGTCGGTTAGGTCCCAATGTAATTTATTTATATCAGCTTTTAAATCATAGCTTTGCAATTCAAATGTTTTAATCAATCTGCCAGCTACTGTGTATATTTTAATGTCTAACTCTTCTGGTACTTTTGCAAGTCTAAATGTGAAGTCTGTAACTTCGCTCGCTGGATTAGGGAAATTATAAATATCCAAAGCTTTTAATTCATTAGAGACTGTAAATAATTTATCGATACCAAAATTATCATCAATTAATAAATGATTGCTTGTAACTTTAAGATAGTGCTGCCCATCATCCAACTTTGGTTCATAAATGTACGTAACTGTTCTATTTACGGTATCATAATCGATGTTCATTTGTGAATTATAGACTTGTGTGTTATCCAATGTGAACCTAATTGCAGACGTATCTTCAAGTGGGAAGTTACCGGAGTAATTTAGTTCGAACAATATTTGTGGAGAGTCTGCAACAAAATCTCCATCCATTATTTCAAAGCCATCAAACTTAACATATATCTCTGCAGAATTGATATTTGTTGTAGTATCCTTTTTTACATAAAATGGAATTTGATAATAATTGTTATCCTTAAAAAATTCTGTAATCTTCTCATCTTCATCAACAGTGATAGAAAATGCCATATCACCATATCCATACGATTCAATAATTTTATACTCAAGCTCAAATTTTTTCTTATTCGTTGAATTAACGGAAGTTACAAACTCATCCAAAATAATTGAAGAATTATCAGATTTCTGCAATTCAATTTTAACCGAAACAGAATCAGCATTTGTTTCACCAACATTGTAGATGTAAAAAGTTAGTTTATTCTTTTCACCTTGAATTATTGAATCACTCTCTACGGAAACCACTTGGTAATTCATTGCAAGCTCTGCAACATCGTTGTAATCAACTCCAAGTGATTTTAGAACCGGAGACTGCTTATCATCACTTGCTGTAAAGTCTGCAAGTATTTTAATCTTCGGGTATAAATCAGAATTGATGTGATTTAAATCTGCAACAGAATCAACCAAAGTCAATGCTGACAAGGTATCCAGCGTTCCATCTGCTTTAATTCCAATAGGAGTATATGTAATTGCAGAGTTAGATGGTATCTCTTGGCTAACAACAAGTTTATCCCATTTTCCTGTTGGACCAATTTCAGAAGTAAGCATTGTTCCAGAATCTGATAGGAAGGATATTGTTGTGTCTATTGTTACGGGACCTTGACCAGAGGGAGAATAAGCTTCTGGCATTGTACCCGGTGTTGCTCCTTTATATCCGATAAAAGCCCACGAAGCTCTCCAACCAACATTATCAATAAGCACACTACCTAATGATTTAATCTTTGTAACTAATTCTGCACTTCGGGGTGTTCCTTCATCAGCAATTGAAATACAAACTAAATAATCAGAAGAAAGTGTATCAAGAAAAGTTATATATCTATTTCTCTCATTTTCATCACTTAAAACATCAAAGGTTAACAATTGTTTAAACTCATATGTCTGCATATCAAATAATGCAACATGATGTCCTCTTACATTTAATGGAACATAATTAAAATCATCTTTTTTAATGTGAGCAAAATTTCCATCATTAAACCCAGCGGAGGTAACACTGAATTTGATTTTTGAAGTATTAATACTTAAAAATTTTTCAGAAAAATAAATGTCATGTAGTGTTGTTTTATCTATGCTTAAACTATCAAATAAAAAATACTTTTCACTATTTGTAATAAATGAAAAATTAGTTGTATAATTATTATCACCCTTTATTTTAGTCCTTCCCCAAAACCTTTCTCCATTATTTAAATCTCCAATATCAAAAACTGAAAATAGCGAATCAAAAAAGATGTTATAACTTTCCGGATTATTAAAACTACTATTTGATGAAATATCAAAAATTATTGTTTCATTCATTGGTCTTGATGTTGGATTAAGAAATTCAATGTGCTTTTTAAGACCATTTAATATTTGAGTATTAAACAAAGGTCGTATTGAAGAACTTGCTACATTAAAATTAATTTGTACAATATTATCATCCTTTGAAATTTCTTCATATTTATTATTTGGGTCAAGTATAACTTTCACAGAATGGTTGCCTGCTCTATTTTTGATATACAATTTTATATTAATTGAATCTGCAAAGTTAGGAATTTCAAGTCTTGAATAAATTGAATCGGTTTCTGTTTGGAATTGATGAATGGTTAATAGAAGGAGTGTATCTAATTCAGCACTTCCATAATTATTCAATTTAATTGTAACCTCTGTACTATCTTGTAAATCGGTTAATAAATCAGATGCTATTTGAATTCCTTCCTCTTTAACAACAAAATTAGGTTTCTTCGGAATTGGTAAAGTTAATACAGGGTCACCAATTAATGTATTTGTTAAAGAAAAAAGTTCATAAACACCCGATGAACCATAAGTTTGCAGAATCTCAAGTTTTGCCTCCTTATGTGCTATACTTACATTATGTATATTTTCTTTTAGTATTTTTTTATAGAAAAATCTCGGCATTGCTAGAGCAGTAGAAAGGAAACCGAGCGAAGAATTACCGATATACGCTAATGCTTGACCATCACTACCAATTGTAAATGATTGAGAAAATGAAACTACATCAGGTTCAGCAAACCGTGCAGTTGAGCAGCCATAATCAGTTATAAGCGGAGATCTGTTTCTACTGTTTTTAAGTTGTGCAGCGTTTACTATTGAGTTATCCCATGTTTGTGTTCCACTATGCCCAAGGTATGAAATAAAAATTCCTCCATTATCAATTACACTTTGAATATACTCTGGTGAATAGGGTCCAAAATTTGTAGCTGGGTTTTCTGTCTTATATAAGTGATGTGCATTACCCCCTATTGGTTTAGGGTTTACATAATTATCAATTACATATTGGTTCGATTCCCTTAACGCTTTTACTTCACTCAACTTCGATAGATTGCCTCCTGTAAAAAATATATAGTTTTTATTCCAATAATCATATTCTTGCGATAGATAATTTTGGTGTTTTTCAAAATACCATCCAAGTTCTTCATTTGTTGTAACTGGTAATCTTCCAATATCCATTTGTGGAATATATGCACCGGTTGTATCCCACATTACATACCAATTATCACTTACAGATGCACCGTAGGAAGGAACATAGTTTAATACTCTTTTAGTAATGGCACTGTGGTTTTTATATTTGTTACCATAATAATCATAAGTAGCACCTCCAATAAGAAAAACACTTTGAGGTTTTGGAGATTGCCAATTATTATGAGTCGATTTAAGAAAATCTTTAATAACTTCAGGATTGAAAAATCCATACGAGTATTCATCATAGATATCATCAATATCAATTACTTTTGTTTCCAAAGTGTAACTATCTGAAATGAATTGAGCATATTCATCAACTTTGGTTTTGAATTTTTTGTGGGTGATGGCAATATAATCAGCTTTGTTTTCACTACTTCTTAAATTTACAAATTGTTTAGCATAATATATTTTTGGTGTTTTAATTTTTGATTCATCCATGTATGTAAATTTAGTATTTGCTGAAATTGTATCAGCAAATATTATTTCAGCATTTACACTACTTAAATTATATTTTTTAAAAGTTTCGCCATATTTCCACAAAGAGAAATTATTGGAAGTTATATTTTGAAGTTTTACATTACTTACTTTAGGGTTTTCAATAAATGGGAAAATAAAATTTAGACTTTCATCAATTGGAATTAAATATCTTGGATATTCAATTTCATACCAGTCTAAAAAACTGTTGTTCACAGTAGCGTCTGTTTCAAAAACATGAATTTTAAGAGTGTTTGTTCCTTCTATAAGTAAGTTTGAGGAAATTTCAGTTTGTAGAATTGCTTTTTCATATTTATTAACGTATGTGGAATCATATAAATCAGGGTACGAATTTATACTTAAGGCAAACAGATGTGCATTTATACTTATATTGGAAACCCAATCTTGCAGCTTTACAAATAGCTTTGCTTCCTCGCCTAATTTCAAATTACTTACGGTAAATGATTTATTTTTTACACCAACACCTAAACCACCATCAATCCATGTTTTGTTTTCAATCCAAAAAGGTAATTCTCTACGTACAAGAGAGGGTGTGGAAAAATCGAACCAATTGTTTTTTTCATAATGTTCTACATGGGAATAGTAATCTAATGTATCATTTGATGAAACTTCATTTCCATCAGATATCTCGACTCTTTCTCCATCAATTCCATCCCAAGTAAGCCAATAAATAGTTGTATCTGTGTATCTTCCAAGATATTCGTTATATGGTTGATCGTAACCACTTAATTCGCGATGCTTTTCTCCCATATTTCTTATACCTACAAATTCTAAATAATCATCAGAATCAAAAGAAAAATCAGATTCACCTTCAACATAAATTGGAATTTCTTCGCCTTTTAAGAAAAGTTTAAAAGATTTTGGATTAATAGATGCAATATCTATCCCAAATTCTTCTATATTGTTTTTCTTAATTCTATATATACCATCTATGGCAGTTCCTATTTTTAAATATTGTTTTGAATAATCTATCCAACTATCATTATTATTAACTTCAAAATTTGGAGTAGATTGGTATTTAGTAGCAATATTTTTGTTTAAAATTAGGCTGTGTACTACACTTTCTAACTTTTCATCTAACATTTCTAGGGAATTATTAGTAAATTTTAGAACTAACCTATATTGAACTATTTCATCAATACCACCTTTTGAACCTAAATATTCGAAAGGTGAAATCTGTATATGAATAGAATAATTATTATTTAACCACAAATATCCTTTGTTCTTTATAAAATGATATTCTGTCTTCTTTGGCAAACTAATATCTTTGTATATAATTTCTTTTTTTTCATTTAGTTCTATTTCTGGATTAAATTCTGGAAGTGCTTTATGAAATTTTGACTTAACTATTTCATAAGATAACGTTGTTTTAGAGTTTGGGGGAATTGCAATAAATAAGTCTTGCTTTAGAAATATTGCTTCGCCCTCTTTGCTTTCATCAAAAAAATCATTAAACTTCATTGTTGCAATTTTATTTACCATATTTATCGAATAAGAAATATTATTTTCCAATGTAAAAATAAATGATGCACCTTTCTCTTCAATAGATTTAATATTTACCTGAGCAAATAATGCAGTTGATATAAGAACTATTATTAAAGTTATTTTTTTCATAAAAAACGTAGATTAATTTGATTTAAATTTTGTGACTAGAATATACAATTTTATTAGAAAACTATTTTAGGAATAAGTAATCATAAAAAATAGATTATGTTAGATAAAATAAACCTTGAAAATAAAAATAATATTAAGCTTTGGGAAAACTTAGGAAAAACAGACCCTTTCTGGGGAGTCCTAACCCATCAAAATAAAAAAAATAATAAGTGGAACAAAAACAAGTTTTATGAAACTGGTTCTAACAATATAACCGAATTATTAGAAAAATTGAGTGATATTAATTCTTTATCTAATATCAATAATGTATTAGATTTTGGTTGTGGTGTTGGAAGACTAACAAAATACATTTCCAAAAATTTTACGAATGTAGTTGCTATTGATATATCAAAAGGTATGCTTCAAAATGCTGTTAATAATAATAGAACTACTAGAAATGCTTTATTTATCTATTACAATTCTACAGAAATTCCATTTATTAAAGATAATAAAATAGATTTGATTGTATCAATTATCACATTTCAACACATACAACCCAAAATACAAGTTAAATATTTGCATGATTTTTTAAGAATTCTTAGTAAAAATGGACTTATATATATTCAATTAGTACATGGATTACAAAAGAACTTCAAAGGATTTCTCTTTCGACTTTTAGGAAATAGTGTGCTTGGGATTTATCATAAATTTAAATACAAATTAGATTACCCTATTAAAATTTATATTCTCAGAGAAAAATATTTCAATCAAGTTATTTCTGATAATAACTTAGAAATTATTCAAAAAACCAAGTCAAATAATACAGGAACAGCTTTTAGAAGCTATACTTATTTACTAAGAGTAAATAAATGAAAATACTTATACCAACAATCTTAAGCACAAAGAATAAAGTGGGTGTAACTGAATACTTAATTGGAATAATTGGTTCATTGCAACAAATTGATAAGGTAAATGAATATTTTCTAATAACAACAAAAGAAAATCGACATTTTTTTAATCTCACAAATAATAATTTTCATGAGATTGTTGTAAATATTTTTGATATTTCTAGAGCAATATTAAGGCTACAATACTTTTTATTTTCAAAATTCAAAATACCAAGTCTGATAAAAAAATATAAAATTGATATAATCCATGAGCCTTGTAGTTGGTTTATAAATAAAAAAATGAATACAATTGTAACAATCCATGATGTGGTAGAAATTAATAATTCTAAATACTCACTATTGTTTAACTTTCTTAAACAAAAAATGATATTATCATCAATTAAGTATTCTTCTTCTATAATTTCTGTTTCGGGGCAAACTACAAAAGAAATAAAAAAAATTGCTGACATGGATATTAACACAATACACAATGGAATAACATCTATCAAAAAAGAAGAATCTGAGATTACTTATACAGTACTTAAAAAATATAACTTAAAACCAAAGCAATACTTTATTTTTGTAGGGACAATTTTAAAACATAAAAATCTATTAACTCTCATAGAAGCATTTAGACGATTTAACAAAACAAATAATAATTATAAATTAGTTTTAGCTGGTAAAGAGGGAAATGAAATAAAAAACATTCAAAATTTTATTAAGAAGTGGGAATTAGAAAAACAAATTGTATTAACTGGATATTTTAATGACAATGAAAAAAGTTCATTAATTCAGAATGCAATCTCTCTCTTATTAGTTATAGTGCATTTCATTTGACACCATACTGATTTATGGTATTATTTCTGCATCCTCTTTCCAGAAATCATCCTCTCTCACGAATACTTTTTTAATTAAATTTTGACATGTTTTATCTGTCACTTTT
>JAKITG010000001.1 GCA_021648195.1 Flavobacteriaceae bacterium
CTTGAGAGATTCTTTTGCACATTGAATAGCATGTGCAGTTCCTAAAGGCTCTTCTTGAACAAACACCTTACCAACAGCATTAAGGTTTTTGGCAATTTTTATTAATTTTTCTTCAGTGTTTTTTGGAAATGTAGGACCAATTACAAAAGCAATTTCATCTACTTTTTGGTCAACTACTTTTACAATATCTTCAACTAATCTTTGTACAATTGGTTTTCCTGCAATTAATGTTAAAGGTTTTGGAATGGTTAATGTATGAGGTCTTAAACGAGACCCTATACCAGCCATGGGAACTATAATTTTCATCTGTTGTAATTTATTTTGAGTGAAAAACTCAAGTGAATTTGCTTTTAAAACGAGCAAAGATATATAAAATTGTAGGGTTTAAGGTTAATAATTATATACATAAGCACCATTTTTAGCAGTATTATAAAATTGAATAGATTTACCTTTACAGGATTTCTCCCAAAGACGAACAAAACTTGTATAATTTGAACCATCTGCAATAATCATTTTTGGCTGTAATACTTGTAATAATCGAGCCATATTAACTTTAGGAGAATTTGTTAAAATTACCATTTCAGGTTTAAAATTTAAATCTTTATAAATACCTAAACTATCTATAATTAATACTTTTTTTGAATTAATTTCAATACAATTTTTTAGTTGCCTTTTTTCTTGAAAAGAGAGATTGGAGAAATTTATTTTATAAGAATTGATTGGAGAGTAAAGATTATTTTTTAATTGCTTTGAATTCTGAAAAATGGTTATTTTATTACCTAGCTTATTTCCCAAAAGTGAATTTTTAGATTGATGAAAAACAATAAATTCATTCGTTTTTTGAAGATTATATTTTTTATAAATAAAAACAATTTGGAGTAACAGAACCGCAGTGAAAACAAAATATAAATTCTTTGTTGATTTGTTTTTTAACCAAGAAACACTACTTATTAAAAGTAGATAAAAAACAACCATTAATAAAAAAGAAAAAGAAATATTTTGAAAAATAAAGTTTTCTTGATGTGAAATAAACGCAACAAAATTATTCATAGTTTTTATAATAACCCCATAAATATTGACTAAAAACGGTGGGATAATTTGAAAAAGAGCTAGAATAATTACTAAAAACCCAATCCCTAAAATAAACCCTAAAAAAGGAATTATTACCAAACTTGAGATAAAAAACAACCCAGGAAATTGGTGGAAATAATAGATACTTAAAGGTAAAATACCAACTTGTGCAGCAAAGGAAACGGTTAAAAGTGTCCAAAAATATTCTGTAATAATAAATTTTGGTTTCCATAAATTACTAAAAAGCGGCTGTAACCAAACAATTGAAAAAACAGCCACATAGCTTAATTGAAAACCAACATTAAATAAATATAATGGATGTATTAAAAGAAGAACAAATAAAGAAATAACCAAGCTATTTTGTACTCCAAATGGGCGATTGGATGCCAAACTAATCGCTATTGCAGTAAACATGGTAACAGCTCTAATTACAGAAGCAGAAAAACCAGCTAAAAAAGCATAAACCCATAAGCAAATTACGACAATAATTAATTTTATGATTTTACCGTTTTTTAGGTACTCTATAGGCTTGAATAAAAAATTTAAAATCAACAATATAATTCCAATATGTAAACCCGAAACCGCCAAAATATGAATAGCACCAGCATTTTTATACTGTTCAAATTGCTCTTTAGTAATGCCCTGTTTCTGACCCAATAATAATGCATTGACAATTGCCAATTCTTTTGTTAAAAAATTAGCCCTTTTTAACTCAGTATTAATTTTTTCTCTTATAGAGTGCGCAAACCCCTTTAATGTTTTTTGATTGGACTTTAAAAACAAATAATATCCTTTTTTTAGTATTAATTGATGATGAATTTGTTGTTTTTTGAGATATTCTTGGTAATTAAACTGATACGGGTTTAAAGCCTTTCTTATCATTTTAAATGAGTTTGTAGTAAACAGAACATCATCAACTTTTACTTTATTTTTTAAATTATCTTTATGGAAATTAACCAATACCTTCCCTTTAGTTTGAGGATTATTCATTTGAATAACTTTTGCCTCAAATCGTTGATAAAATAGATTAGGTTTTAATATTTTCTCTACTCTTAAAATCGTTTGATTGTTTGCTTTTATATGGTTTATATAATGTTTTTTTTGGTGTTGAGGCTTTTGAATAGATATACTTAATATTCCAATAAGGAAAAATAATATTCCCGTAAAAATCATAAAAAATAGAGGAAGTTTAAAAGAACTTTTTGCTTTAAAATAAAAGTAGATTAAAAGAGAAAAAGAGAATAAAGCAGCAGTAAAAATTAGAATTAATGAAAAATTAAAAGCATATCCAATAATGATTCCTAAAATTAAGAATAGAGAAAAATGGACAGGTAAATAGTTTAAATCTAACATTAATTATATCGTAAGTTCAGTAAAAACTTTGGGCAAAAAGAATGAGAATTTTAAAATTTTAAGATGGTTGCAATTTGCAATCACTTCGCTTTTTTTTTCTTTCAAAAATTCATTTTCTACCAATAGTTCAAGTTTTTATGTTCTATTTTTGCAATGGTAAACATGATTAACTTGGATAAAAGATCTACCCTTTCATTTACAAAAATTAATAAGCTAGCCATTCCTGCAATTATTTCAGGAATTGCAGAGCCTTTATTATCAATTACAGATACTGCAATTGTTGGAAATTTAAAGATAAACCCAACCGAAGCACTTGCAGCAGTTGGTATAGCAGGATCATTTATTATGGCTATTATTTGGGTTTTAGCTCAAACTAGATCTGCAATTTCAGCTATAATTGCACAATATTTGGGCGCAAATAAAATCAAGGAAATTTTAAATTTGCCTTCACAAATTATTTTAATCAACATTCTTTTAAGTGTCTTTATTTATTTTATAACCATATTTTTTATTGTTGAAATTTTTGAATTATACAATGCAAAAGGTTTGGTTTTAGAAAACTCTATTTCTTATTATAAAATTAGAGCTTTAGGCTTGCCATTAACCCTTTTTGTTTTTTCAATTTTTGGAATTTTTAGAGGTCTGCAAAATACCTTTTGGCCCATGATTATTAGTATTGTTGGAGCTGTATTAAATGTTGTTTTAGATTTTGCCTTAATATTTGGTATTGAAGGTTTTATTCCCGAAATGAAAATTGAAGGAGCAGCTTGGGCAAGTGTCATTTCACAGGGAGTAATGGCTATTTTAGCATTGATTTTACTGTTAAAAAAGACACCTTTTTCACTAAAATTATCGCTTCCTTTTCATCCAGAAATCAAACGGTTATTATCGCTTAGTTTTAATTTAATTATTAGAACTATAGCATTAAACATTGCTTTGTTTTTAGCAAACTCTTATGCAACCGAATATGGAACAAGCTATATTGCTGCCCAAACAATTGCCTTTCAAATATGGCTGTTTTTTGCATTTTTTATAGATGGGTATTCAAGTGCAGGAAATATAATGTCGGGGAAATTTTTAGGAGAAAAAGAGTATAAAAAAATATGGAACTTGAGTAAAATACTAAGTAAATACACTATTGTTATTTCTATCTTATTGGGAGGAATTTGCTTTTTATTTTATACCACCATTGGAAAATTATTTTCTCAAGAAAAAGAAGTTCTAGAGCTTTTTTATGGTGTTTTTTGGATTGTTATTATCATGCAACCTATAAATGCGATTGCCTTTGTATTTGATGGAATTTTTAAAGGTTTGGCTGAAGCAGTAATTTTAAGAAATACACTATTAATTGCAACCTTTATTGGATTTGTTCCCGCTTTATTGATAGGAAATTATTTTAATCTAAAACTGTATGCTATATGGATAGCTTTTACCGTTTGGATGGTTTTAAGAGGAGGGATTTTAGCGGCTATTTTTAGACGTAAGTTTAAATAGATAATTTAAGACCGTTGCAAAAGCTCTTTTGACAAAGAAGTACGACGCTCGATAAAAAATTGACCCGCAGTAAACCTTTGTTTATGAGGACTTAAAATTTTAGAGAAGGAAGTAGTTCGAAGTAAAAAAGCTTTAAATCTTAATTTTGCTCAATATTGCAACGGTCTTAATTTTTCTTGTTGAAAGTAGTTATAGACGGGAGGCTTTGCGTAGCCAATAGCTTTTACCCTTTGTCTATCGCTCTACGATTAACAATCAATTCCGCAGTTTTATCACTTGCTCCTTTTACACCTAATTTTTGTTCTAAATCATAATAATCATAAAATAAACCCTCTCTTTTTTTAGAATCTAAAATTTTAGTCAATTCTTCTTCAAGTCTTTTTTCATTGAATTCACTTTGAATCAACTCGGCAACAACCTCCCTATCCATAATTAAATTTACTAAAGAAATAAATTTTAGCGTAATAATTCGTTTGGCGATTTGATACGAAACATTACTCCCCTTGTAACAAACTACTTGAGGTACTTTAAATAATGCAGTTTCTAAAGTTGCTGTACCCGATGTTACCAAAGCCGCATGTGAAATAGAAAGTAAATCATAGGTTTTATTTTCAATTATTGCCACATTTTTTTGCTTGAAAAAAGATTGGTAAAACGATAAGTTTTGACTCGGTGCTCCAGCAACAACAAATTGATAGTCGGGAAATTTGCTAATCATCTTTAGCATAACCGAAAGCATTTTTGTTATTTCCTGTTTTCTACTACCTGGTAAAAGCGCAATGATTGGTTTCTTACTTAAATGATGTTTTTTTCTAAATGTATTAATATTTATATGTTTTCTATCCGCAATAGCGTCTAATAAAGGATGTCCGACAAAATGAACATCATAATTATATTTTTTATAGAACTCTTTTTCAAACGGAAGGATTACATACATGTCATCTATATCTCGCTTAATTTTTTTTACTCTTTTAGATCTACTTGCCCAAACTTGTGGAGAAATATAATAGTTGGTTTTAAAGCCTTGTTGTTTTGCCCACTTGGCAATTCGTAAATTAAAACCAGAGTAATCTATAAAAACTATTACATTGGGATTAAAGCTTGTAATGTCTTTTTTACAAAATGCAATGTTTTTAAAAATGGTAGGAATATTCATTATAATTTCTATAAAACCCATAAAAGCCAAATCACGATAATGCTTAGCCAAAGTTCCTCCAACACTTTGCATTAAGTCTCCACCCCAAAACCTAAACTCAGCATTTTTGTCTTTTTTTAACAATGCTTTCATTAAATTAGAACCATGTAAATCGCCAGAGGCCTCACCTGTAATGATGTAATATTTCATTTTTTAAAAAAATTGACTAATAAAAACGAGCAATGCCAATAAAATAGAAGCCAATAAAACCCCTCGGGCTCTATAATCTTGTTTCTTTTTTAAAAACACAAAAAACACAAATAAATTAGGTATTGCAGCTAGAACCAAAACTTTACCGTACAAACTCTGTTCATGAATAATTTTTAAAGATTCATTAAAATTATATTTTGAAGCATACTCTACATAAAGATAAAATCCAGCTAAAGTTGCAAATATTGCAGTTACAAAACCGATTAATATTTCTTTTTTTATCATAATTCCCAAGAGTTTAATTTTTCAAGATAATGATGTGCAGTCAAATCAAAATGAACAGGAACAACAGAAATATAATCATTCTCTAAAGCCCAGACATCAGTATCCTCATTGCCTTGATCTAAATTTACAAACCGACCTGTTAACCAATAATACTCTTTTCCTTGCGGATTGATTCTTTTATCAAACTCTTCTACCCAATTGGCACGAGCTTGTCTGCAAATTTTTATCCCTTTAAAATCATTATTTGCTAATTTTGGAAAATTAACATTTAAAACAATTCCATCAGGCAAACCATTTTTTAAAACCTGTAAGGTAATTTTTTTAATATAGTCTTTTAAACCATTAAAATTAGCATGCCACGAATAATCTAAAAGAGAGAATCCAATAGCAGGAATTCCTTCTATTCCAGCTTCAATGGCAGCACTCATTGTTCCCGAATAAATTACATTGATTGATGAGTTCGACCCATGATTTATACCCGAAACACAAATGTCAGGTTTTTTATTTAAAATTTCACTAATTGCCATTTTCACACAATCTGCTGGAGTTCCAGAACAGCGATATTCTAATTGCTCCCCTTCATCATTTGTAATTGCATCGCAATAAATAGTTGAATCTAATGTTATAGCGTGACCCATACCACTTTGCGGACTATCGGGAGCAATAACAACAACATCGCCAATTTCGTTCATTACCGAAATTAAAGTTCTTATTCCAGGAGCCGTAATTCCGTCGTCATTAGTAACTAAAATTAGAGGTTTTTTATTCATTTATATAAAAGTTTAAAGCAAAAATAAACTTTTTGTGTTTATATTATTAAATAATGTTTAACATTTAAATATGACACATTTAGGTTTAATATGTCTATTATTGCCTAATATTTGAATAAATAAGCTACTTTTAGCATACTTATATTACTGTTTTTGACAAATAAAATTATTAAAAATAGAATAAAAAAATGATTGCTTATATGAAAAGAAATTATAAAATAATTATACCAATTATAGTTTTAGTAGGATTACTGTTTGGCTTTCAGGTTGTTAATAAACCAGACCCCGAAAAAGATAAAATTTTAATCGGATTAATTAGATATGCCCTAACCAAAGGTCATTATGAGCCTCATCAAATAAATGATGAATTTTCTGAAAATGTTTTTGATGAATTTATTGATGCGCTAGATCCTTATAAGCGATTTTTCCTACAAAGTGATATTGATGAATTTTCTCAATATAAATTATTGATTGACGATCAACTTAAAAATGAGAATTTAACTTTTTATAACTTCGTTTATAAACGGTTTAAAGAAAGAGTAACACAATCAAAACAATATTACAAAACAGTACTAGCATCTCCATTTAATTTTAATCAAAAAGGCACTTTTAGTATAGATTATGAGTTAAAAACGTTTGCAAAATCTAAAGCCGAATTAATGAAAACTTGGCAGCTACAATTAAAAGTAAGTACACTAACTCGCCTACACGAAAAAATTGAATTACAAAATAAGTTTTCTTCTAAAAAAGACGAACCAAAAAATGCAAATCAATACAAAACAGTTTCGGGAGAAGTAAAAGAAGTTGTAGATGAAAAAGAAAATATTGAAATAGAACAATTAAGTGAACTAAAAACAATTGCCCAATTAGAAGAAGCATCTAGAGAAGCTACAGAAAAAAGTCTAGACGAATTATATGCTATAATGAATGAACTAGATGAGACAGACTGGTTTTCTGTTTACATCAATACAATTACGATGCAGTTTGATCCGCATACCAGTTACCTTGCGCCAAAAGATAAAAAAAGATTCGATATAAGCATGGCAGGAAAACTAGAAGGAATAGGTGCTCGATTACAAAAAAAAGGAGACTATACCACTGTTGCCGAACTTATTTCTGGAGGTCCAGCATGGAGAGCTGGTGAATTAGAAGTTGGTGATGTAATATTAAAAGTTGCACAAGCAGATGAGCCACCACTCGATATCGTTGGAATGCGTTTAGACGATGCTATTGAATTTATCAAAGGAAAAAAAGGAACAGAAGTTAAACTTACCCTTAAAAAAATTGATGGGTCAATAGAAGTGATTTCTATTATAAGAGATATTGTTGAACTAGAAGAAACATTTGCAAAATCTAGTATTGTTGAATTCAATGATAAAAAATATGGAATTATTAACTTACCTAAATTCTATATTGATTTTAATGAAAGAAACTTTCGAAATTCAGCAACCGATATGGAAGACCAAATAGAACACTTAAAAAAAGAAAATGTTGAAGGATTGTTAATTGATTTAAGAAATAATGGTGGAGGTTCACTAAAAACAGCAATCGAAATTGCAGGATTATTTATTAAAGACGGACCTATAGTTCAAGTAAAATATAGAGGAGAAAAACCAAATGTTAGATCAGATAAAAATAAAAAAATACAATGGAACGGCTCTCTAGTAATTTTGGTAAATGAACTCTCTGCTTCTGCTTCCGAAATTTTTGCTGCAGCAATGCAAGATTATAATCGAGCAGTTATTGTTGGTAGTAAGCAATCATTTGGTAAAGGAACAGTACAAAATGTTTTACCATTAAATAATTACTACAAATATTCTAAAGACCTTGGAGCTTTAAAAATGACTATTCAAAAATATTATAGAATTAATGGCGGCTCAACTCAATTAGAGGGAGTAAAAAGCGATATTGCTATGCCAGATAGATATACTTATCTTAAAATTTTTGAGCGAGACGAAAAAAATCCTTTAGAATGGGATAAAATTGAACCAGCAGAGTACATACCAACAAACTCGTATGAAAACTTTCATAATGTTGTAAATGAAAGTAAAAAACGAATTGCATCCAATCCACAATTTATGCTAATTGATAAAAATGCGAAATGGTTAAAAAAAGGTAGAGACGATAATATTGTTAATTTAAATTATAACGAATACAAAAAAGAATTAAATAAACGCTTAGAAGAAAGTAAAGAGTTTGATTTAATAAAAGAGTACAAAAACAATTTAGTATTTATTTCTCCAGAATATGAACTTTCGTTGATTGAAAAAGATTCAATTTTAAGACAAAAACGTAATATTTGGCATAAAAATTTAGGTAAAGATGTTTATGTTGAAGAAGCACTAAATGTTCTTTCTCAATTGAAAATGAATAAAAATTTATTGGTAAAAAACTAATCAAAAAAAATCCCGCTAGGCTTGCCTCAGAGATAGTCTGTTTCAATAATTTTTTTATTTTTAAAGCCTATTTAAAAAAAGTACCTTTACACTTTAAATTTATCAATATTGCTTTCGTTATTTCAAAAACACACTTTAAATAACCTACCTTTTTTACAAGGCAAAAAACTACTTATTGCAACTTCAGGAGGTATAGACAGCGTTGTATTAACTCATTTGTTACATAAACTACAATTTTCAATTTCTTTAGCACATTGCAATTTTCGCTTACGCGGAAAAGATTCAAATTTAGATGAGGTTTTTGTGCAAAAAGAGGCAATCCACATAGATGCTTCATTTTTTGTAAAACATTTTGAAACAGAACTCTATGCAAACAAGAAAGATATGTCTATTCAGATGGCAGCAAGAGAATTACGTTACCAATGGTTTAATGAATTAATGCAAAAAAATAATTTTGATTATCTAATAACAGCTCATCACGCCGATGATAATTTAGAAACTTTTTTAATCAATTTTATTCGCGGTACTGGACTTGACGGGTTAACTGGAATTCCTGTAATTAATGATAAAATTATTCGCCCGCTTTTGCCCTTTACCAGAAAAGAGATTGAAAGCTATGCAAATAAAAATAACCTAGTCTGGAGAGAAGATAAAAGCAATGCCGAAACCAAATATTTAAGAAATAAATTACGTCATGATATTATTCCTATTCTAAAAGAATTGAATCCAAATTTTATGACATCTTTTGCAAATACAATTGAAAACTTACAAGGAAGTCAGCAAATAATAAACGATAAAATAGATACTATTTGTCAAGAAATTATCGAACAGAAAGAAAATATTAAAAAGTTTAATATTAATAAAATTAATAAATTATCAAACCCAAAACCCTATCTTTTTGAGCTATTAAAAGAATACGGATTTACACAATGGAATGATATTAAAGACCTATTAAATGCGCAAAGCGGAAAACAGGTTTTTAGCAAAACACATCGACTTTTAAAAGATAGAACATTTCTATTATTATCTGAAATAACATTAAATTTTGAAACCAAAAAAATTTCAATTGATGAGAATACAAATAAATTTTCTAACGACGACTTTCAGTTAAATTTTAAAACAATTCAAAGTAATTCTTTAGAAAACACTTTAAATAACATTACTTGTGTTGATAAAGATTTGTTAAATTTCCCTCTTGTTGTAAGAAAATGGGAAAAAGGAGACTATTTTTATCCTATTGGAATGCAAGGAAAAAAAAAACTAAGTAAGTTTTTTAAAGATGAAAAATATTCTCTTTTAGAAAAAGAAAAAACTTGGTTACTCTGTACAGTACAAAATGAGATTATTTGGATTATTGAAAAACGCCTTGATAATCGATTTAAAATAACAGATAAAACCACCCAAATATTTAAAATTGAAATAAAAAATATAAACAAATGAAGTATCTTTTAGCAATATTTCTTTTTATTACAGCATTTACAAATGCTCAAATTTATAACCCAGTAAGTTGGAAAACCTCAACTGAAAAAATCTCAGAAAAGGAGTTTAATTTAATTTTCACAGCAAATATTGAAGAAGGATCACATTTATATGCACAAAAAATTCCTGAAGGAGGACCTATTCCCACAAGTTTCAATTTTAAAAATAAAGAAGGAAATTATGAGTTGATAGGAGAAGTTTCAGAAAGCAAAGGACATGAGGCTTTTGACGATGTTTTTGAAATAAAAATTAAATATTTTGAAAATACGGCTATTTTCAAACAAAAAATTAAAATTTTAAAAGCAAAAAAAACAGTTACTGGATATATTGAATTTATGGCATGTGATGACACTCGTTGTACACCGCCAACTGAATTTGAGTTTTCATTTGATTTACAAAAAGTGGACTCAAAAGTAGAAGACAAAATTTTTTTGCAAAATACAATTCCTATAAAAACAGAAAAAATAAATAAAGGAGAGATTATTTTTGATAAAAAAGAACCCTCTTCTAAAAAAGGACTATTAACGATCTTTATTATTGCTTTTTTCTCAGGTTTTGCTGCGTTGCTTACGCCTTGTGTATTTCCAATGATTCCAATGACAGTAAGTTTTTTTACCAAGCAGAGCAAAAATAAAGCAGCAGGTATTAAAAATGCAATTATTTACGGACTCTCAATTATAGTAATTTATGTTGTGCTGGGTTTAATTGTTAGTGCAGTATTTGGAGCTGATGCCCTAAATGCTTTGGCAACAAATGTGTGGTTTAATATTATTTTCTTCTTACTTTTAATTGTTTTTGGAATATCGTTTTTGGGAGCTTTTGAAATTACCCTACCAAGTTCTTGGGGTACAAAAATTGATGCACAAGCAGATAGAGGTGGAATTATTGGAATCTTTTTTATGGCATTGGCATTAGCCATTGTTTCGTTTTCATGTACAGGTCCAATTGTAGGAACACTACTGGTTGAAGCTGCTTCTGGAGGTAATCAAATCGGACCAATTGTTGGCATGTTTGGATTTTCATTAGCCATAGCTTTACCTTTTGCATTATTTGCAGCATTTCCTGGCTGGTTAAATTCTTTACCAAAATCTGGTAGTTGGCTAAATACAGTAAAAGTTGTTTTAGGTTTTTTAGAGCTCGCTCTAGCATTTAAATTCCTTTCAAATGCCGATTTGGTATTAGAATTACATTGGCTAGAACGTGAAGTTTTTATTGCCATTTGGATTGCTATTTTTGGAACGTTAGCATTTTACCTTTTTGGGAAAATACAATTACCTCACGACTCTCCTTTAACACATATTTCAGTTGGAAGGCTAAGTTTAGGTTTATTAGTATTGTCATTTACAATATATATGATTCCTGGTTTGTGGGGAGCGCCATTAAATTTAATAAGTGCTTTCCCTCCACCGCTACATTATAGCGAATCGCCTTATGGAGTTGGTTTTTCAAAACTCGGAGGAGGAAGTACTACCAATTATTCCGAAATTCCAGAAGGAGCACATTTAATGGCTCCTCATGATATTTTGGCTTTTAACGATTATGACAAAGGTTTGGCTTATGCCAAAAAAGTAAATAAACCTGTAATGATTGATTTTACAGGAAAAGCATGCGTAAATTGTAGAAAAATGGAACAAAATGTTTGGGTAAAAGACAAAATTTTACAAATGATAAAAAATGAAATAATTTTGATTTCACTATATGTAGATGATAAAAGACCATTACCTGAAAATGAAAGAGTAGACTCCAAGCTAAAACCAGGTAAAAAATTAAAATATATTGGTCAGAAATGGAGTGAAATGCAAACCGTAAAATACAAAACTAATGCACAACCATTTTATGTGTTGATGGATCTTGATGAAAATAATTTAATAAAACCTGTTGGATATACACCAAATGTAGATGAGTATTATAATTGGATGAAAGAAGGAATTTCAAGTTTTAAAAAATGATGAATAATGCAAGTTATGTCTTTGTTATTTAAAAACACTAGCTATAGCTAGATAAAATGTTTTTGGAATGATAATTGAATTATATATTTCAGAAAGAACTACGAATTCAATATCAATATGAACCGAGCATGTTAATTCCGAAGCTTCGGGAGCGAGCCATCCCGCAGCGGGCAGGCACAGATGTTACCGCTAAAAAATATAATTTAAACAGATGAAAAAAATACTATTTTTTATTTTATTTCTTACTTCCTTAACTATTTTTTCACAAAAAAATAAAACAGTTTTTAAAGACGGTGAATTTTTGAAGTTTAAAATTACTTATGGGTTAATAAATGCAGGTTTTGCATCTTTAAAAGTTGAAGAAACGGTTACTAATAATGAATCTATGCATCATGTCATAGGAAAAGGCTGGACAATAGGAATGACACATTTTTTTTTCCCTGTTAAAGATGATTACCAAACATATATCAGTAAAAAAACATCACTTCCATATCGTTTTATTCGAAAAATAAGAGAAGGTAGTCACACAAAAAATAAAGAAATATTTTTTAATCACAAAAAACAACAAGCCAAAGTTTTAGACTATAAGCACGATACTGAAAAACTATTTACCATTGAAAAAGAGATTCAAGACATGCTTTCTACACTATATTATTTAAGAAGCCTAGATTTAAAAACTTTAAAAAAAGAAGAGGCAATTACTGTAAATATGTTTTTAGATAATGAAATCATTAAATTTAAACTTATATTTAAAGGTAGAGAGTTAATCAAGACAAAATTTGGTAAGGTAAAAACATTAGTTTTCTCTCCAACGGTTCAAGAAGGTAGGGTCTTTAAAGAAAATGAAAGTGTGACATTATGGATAACCGATGATGCCAATAAAATTCCAATTAAAATAAAAGCTTCTATTTTGATAGGCTCGTTAAAAGCAGAATTAGTAACATACAAAGGGCTAGCAAATTCCTTTCCAATTATTTTTTAACTAATTTATAACGATACTCTTTAGTAAAATTAATAAATTTGCAATTATTCAAAAGAAAATTATTTAAGTGAGAAAGGTATTAGTAGTTATATGTAGTTTGTTAATTCTTCATTCCTGCAAAAAAGAGACCCCAAAACAAAAAGAAATTAGCGAAAAAATAGAAGAAGAACCAGTAACTGTAAAAGAATTTGGTTATATACTCAATGAGTATAAAGTGATTAAAGACACCATAAGATATGGTGAAACTTTTGGTCAAATTTTAGACAAACATCATGTTGAATATCCTGAAATATATAAAATAGCAGAAGCAGTAAAAGACTCTTTTGATATTAGAAAATTAAAAGCAGGAAAACCATACATGGTTTTAGCAAAAAAAGATACTACAGAAAAAGCACAGGTCTTTATTTACCAACCCAATAAAGTTGAATATCTTATTATAGATTTTACAGATTCTACTCGAACACAAACAACATTAGGAAGAAAAAAAGTTAAAGTACTTACTAAAACAGCAACAGGAATAATAGAATCTTCATTATCTGAAGCAATTGAAAAAGAAAATTTAAACTATATTCTCGCTTTAGAAATGGCAGATATTTATGCGTGGACTATAGATTTCAATCACTTACAAAAAGGAGATAAATTTAAGTTAATTTATGAAGAAAAATTTATAAATGACACAATTTCTGTAGGTACAGGTAATATCACTGCCGCCTATTTTGAACATAAAAACACACCAACTTATGCGTTTAATTTTATAACCGATTCTATTAAAAAAATAAATGACTATTATGATGAGAATGCCAAAACTTTACGTAGAAAATTTTTAAAATCTCCAATAAAATTTAGCAGAGTTTCATCTAGATATAACTTAAAAAGAAGAATAAAACATTACGGTTATAAAATTAGACCACACAAAGGAACCGATTTTGCTGCTAGAATTGGAACACCTATTAGAGCTACAGCAAACGGAAGAGTTGTAGCATCTACCTATGGAAGAGGCAATGGTAATTATGTAAAAATAAAGCACAACACAACATATTCTACCCAATACTTACACATGAAAAAAAGAATGGTAAGAGTTGGCGACTATGTCAAACAAGGAGATATAATTGGTACAGTTGGTATGACAGGAAGTACAGCTGGACCACATGTATGTTATCGCTTTTGGAAAAACGGAAGACAAGTTGATCCATTTCGACAAAAGCTACCTACAGCCGAACCCATTAAAGAAGACTTAAAAGATAGTTATTTTACACTCATCAAACCGTTAAAGGAACAAATAGATAGTATTCCTTCAAAATTTTCAGAAACTACAGTTGCCGAAAAATAAATTTCAGTAGTACCATACACTACACCTTCAAAAGGCAAATTATTGAATTAAAGATTATGACATTAAAGAATATAAACCCAACCAAAACAGAATCTTGGAAAAAATTACAAGCACACTTTAATGAAATTCAAAGTGTACAAATGAAATCCCTTTTTCAAAAAGATAATAACCGAAAAGAAAACTTTACCTTAACTTTTGACGATTTCACGCTTGATTTTTCTAAAAACAGAATAACAGAAGAAACCCTACAATATTTATTAAACCTAGCTAATGAATCAGAATTACAAGATGCTATTCAAAAGTATTTTTCTGGAAATAAAATAAATGTAACCGAAGATAGAGCAGTGTTGCATACCGCTTTACGAAACCAAAATAACAATACAATTAAAGTTGATGGAGAAGATGTAATGCCTATAGTAAAAGAAAGCTTAGTAAAAATAAATACTTTTAGTGATAGCGTTATTAATGGTGCATTTAAAGGATTTAGTGGTAAAAAAATAACCGATATCGTTAATATTGGTATTGGAGGATCAGATCTAGGACCAAGAATGGTTGTTGAAGCATTGCATTATTATAAAAACCACTTAACCACACATTTTATTTCAAATATTGATGGAGATCATGTTACCGAAGTCTTAAAAAATTTGAACCCAGAAACAACACTTTTTGTTATTGTTTCTAAAACGTTTACCACACAAGAAACGTTAACAAATGCTGAAACCGTTAAAAAATGGTTTTTATCTTCAAAATTTGAAACAACAACATCCGATATAAAACACAATTTTGTTGCAGTATCTACAAACTTACCTAAAGTAAAAGAATTTGGTATTGCCGATAAAAATATTTTTACAATGTGGAATTGGGTAGGAGGAAGATATTCTCTTTGGAGCGCAGTAGGTTTATCAATTAGCTTAGCTATAGGGTTTGATAATTTCAACACCTTTTTAAAAGGAGCTTTCTCTATGGATGAGCACTTTAAAAACACCCCTTTCGAGAAAAATATTCCAGTAACATTAGCTTTATTAAGTATTTGGTATAACAATTTCTTTGATACCGAGTCAGAAGTTGTGATTCCGTTTACACAGTATTTAGAAAAATTACCCCCTTTTTTACAACAACTATCCATGGAAAGTAATGGTAAATCAGTAGATAGAAATGGAGAAAAAGTAGATTACCAAACAGGAAATATTATTTGGGGAAATACAGGAACAAATGCGCAACATGCTTTTATGCAATTAGTACATCAAGGCACAAAAATTATTCCCGTTGATTTTATTGGTTTTGAAGAGTCTCTATATGGATTAAAAGACCATCACGAAAAATTAATGGCGAATTTTGCTGCACAAGCACAAGCATTATATACTGGAAAAACTAAAGAAGAAGTTCATTTAGATATGAAGTTTAAAGGAGATAGTGATAAAATTAATCAACTATTACCTTTTAAAATTTTTGAAGGAAACAGACCTTCAAACTCCATTTTAATTAAAAAATTAACCCCCAAAAATTTGGGAGTCTTAATTGCCTTATACGAACATAAAACTTTTGTTCAAGGTGTAATTTGGAATATTTATAGTTTCGATCAATTTGGTGTTGAGTTAGGAAAAGAATTGGCAAATAAATTTTTAGCAAGCTAAAAAACTTCACTGTGTTAAATAAAAGTTAAAAAAATAATGATTAGTTAACGAGCATTTAGGTTTTTTATATTATTTTTGTTACCGATATTAACTCAATTTAATAAATAAATGAAAAACTTTAAAAAACTGATGTTTGTTATGCTTTTATTTACAGCAACAAACATTTTTTCTCAAATTAATGTTGAAGGAACTGTCAAAGATAAAACAGGACCTTTACCCGGAGCAACAGTAGTTGAAAAGGGAACTACAAATGGTGTAACTACAGATTTTGATGGAAATTTCTCTCTTCAAGTAAAAGAAGATACAGGAACTGTTCTAATTTCTTTTGTAGGTTACAAAACAAAATCAATTTCCTTTAATGGTAATAGCGACCTAGGTGAAATTGTTTTAACTCAAGATGAAAATGTCTTAGATGAAATTGTAGTTACCGCAGTTTCATTTGCTATTGACAGAAAAACACCAGTAGCAGTTTCTACAATTAAAGCAGAAATTATTGAACACAAATTAGGATCTCAAGAATTTCCTGAAATTTTAAAATCTACCCCAGGTGTATATGCTACAAAATCTGGTGGTGGTTTTGGTGATGGAAGATTAACCATGAGAGGTTTTAACTCAGAAAATGTTGCTGTTATGATTAATGGTGTACCTGTAAACGATATGGAAAATGGTAGAGTTTATTGGTCTAACTGGGCTGGTTTATCAGATGTAACAAGTTTTATGCAAGTGCAAAGAGGTTTGGGCGCATCTAAAGTAGCTGTACCTGCAATTGGTGGTACTGTTAATATTTTGACAAAAACTACTGATATTGATACAGGAGGAAGTATCTTTTTTGGATTAGGAAATGATGGATATACAAAATACGGAGCTACTGTTTCAACTGGCTTATTAGACAATGGTCTTGCAGTTACAGCTTCTGCTTTTAAACTAGAAGGGAATGGATATATTGATGGAACTCAGTTTAAAGGTTTTAATTATTTTCTTAATATCTCTAAGCAAATAAATGATGATCACAAAATATCATTTACTTCTTTTGGAGCTCCTCAACGTCACGGACAAAGACAAAACATGAGCTTAATATCACGTTATAGAAATGCAGAATCTGGAAACAAATTTAACCCAGATTGGGGTATTAAAAATGGTCAAGTAACAAATATTGAAGATAACTTCTACCATAAATCACAAACTTCTTTAAATCATTATTGGAACATAAGTGATAAAACTACTTTATCAACCGCTTTATATGCTTCGTTTGGTACAGGTGGTGGTGGTGGTACTGCTGGCGCCAACAGAGGAGACTTATTTCAAGTTAGACTTGGTGGTGATGACCAACCTGTTGATTTAGATAATATTGTTGAAATAAACAGAGCAAATGGAGAGCAAGGTTTAGGTTCTGAAGCTCTTTTAAGAGCATCTAGAAACGATCATAGCTGGTTTGGTGTTTTATCAACATTTAAAACTGAAATAACCGATAATTTCGCATTTGTTGCTGGTTTAGATTTAAGAACATACACAGGAAGGCATTTTAACGAAGTTACCGATTTATTAGGAGGTCAATATTATTTAGATGTAGATGGCAGTGGTAATGATAATAATGTAAATAACCCGAATGCAGCATTAAGAGTAGGAGATAAAATGGCATACAATAACGACGGTGAAGTTGGGTGGCAAGGTTTATTTACACAATTAGAATATAATTTGGAGAAATTAAATGTCTTTGTTGCTGCTGCTGTTTCAAACACTTCGTATAAAAGAATAGATTATTTTAATTATTTAGATAGCGATCCTTTACAAGAAACAGATAAATATAATTTTACAGGCTTTAGTATAAAAGGTGGTGCTAATTATAATTTAAACGATTACCATAATATATTTGCTAATATTGGGTATTTTGAAAAAGCTGCAAGTTTTAGATCTGTATTTCCGCAATTTGACAACGAAAATATTAATGCCGATGCTGAAAACGAAAAAATATTTAGTGTTGAATTAGGCTACGGTTTTAGAGGTGAAAAACTTGCGGGAAACATTAATATATACAGAACCGCTTGGAATGACAGAGCCTTAACTCAAACTATTCAAAACCCTGATAGGACTTTTAATACTGCAAATATTTTAGGAGTAAATGCAATTCACCAAGGTATTGAATTTGATTTTGTGTACAAAGCTACGGATAGATTAACCTTAACAGGTATGCTTTCTTTAGGCGATTGGGAATGGGAAAATGATGTTTTGGGTGTTGAAGTCTTTGATGATGAACAAGATCTAGTGAAAACAATAGATTTATACATTGCTGGTTTAAAAGTATCTGAATCTGCACAAACAACTGCTGCTTTAGGCTTTGATTGGGAAATAATGAAAAAAACAAATTTTACTATTGACTATAATTATTTTGGTAATTTATACGCACAATATGATCCAAACGACAGAGGTACTCCAGGCCCACAAGCATGGGAAGCTCCAGACTACTCAACATTTGATGCCGGTTTAAGATATAACTTCAAAATTGGAGAGTTTGATACAACAATAATAGGTATTGTAAATAATGTATTTAATACGGAATATATTTCAGATGCTAGAGATGGAGCAAGGTCAGTTACCAATACTGCTTTAGTATGGTTTGGTTTTGGAAGAACATTTAGTGTAAGCGCAAAAATTAATTTTTAATTAAAAATATAAAGCAATGAAAAATTTTATTTATTTATTTATGGTTTTAGGCTTGGTTTTTACAAGCTGTGACCCTATGGAAGATATTCATGATGATATTGATAGAGAAACTGCCCTTGATGATATTGTTGGAGAAGTTACTTACACCTTTACTGATGAAGACTATACCAAGAAAAAGGATGAAGGTGGATATTTTGAATTATCATTCCCTAATTTTGGATCTATTGATGAGGCTAAAACCCTTACTCCCCTGTACTTAACGGGTACTTATCCGGTTTGGGGTGTTACTTGGAAGGATGGAGAAATTAAAGAGGCTTCTACCGCTACTATTACATTTAAATGGTATAGCCCAATGAGTACTCCAAGTGCTAATGTTTATGCGCTTACAGATGATGATCATAATGACATTACAGGAAATACTTTTGGTAATTTTGATAGATCTTATTATATATTTAACTATTTAGAAGCTACATACCCAAACCCTGTTGAAGGAGATTTTCATTCTTTGAGGTATCGTTTTTGGGGTGGAGGTGAAACTACATTAACTGACGGGTTTATTTTTGAAAATGAAGAATGGACACAAATTAAAGGGTTTACACCAGATGAGTATAGTAATATGGGAGAGCGTTTTCCTAATTTCTCTAGTCATGATGAAGCAGCAATAAAAATACCTTTAGCCTTACCAGATATTTTTAAATTTCAGCCTAAAAAAGCTGGTGACATTGTACAAGCAATGTACGAGTTGTGGAAAGGTGGTGGTGTTACAGAAAGTTATGTAAATAACTATATATTTGATGGCAACACCTGGGCTAAGTATAATAATGTAGCTGAGGAAACTATTAAATTTGGTCATGATGGAACTGTTTGGGTTCCTGATAACACAATTAAATATACTTTAACTTCTGCAGATTATGATTTGGTAGAAAATGGTCGTTTTGGTAACTTTGATGTTCGATCCGGTAGAGCAGAAGAAACTGTAGAGGTTAGATTAGCTAAAATAAATACGATTTTACTAAACAACTTCCCTAGCGATGCTGAAGGTCAAAAATACAATGTGTCTTACAATGTATGGTCTGGTGCAAATGAAGTGTGGAATATGAAAGTAATTAAAACAGGAGCAGAGTATGTTCTTCAATAATTATAACTAAAGAAATATTTAATCTTTTTAAAAGACCATTACTTATGTAACGGTCTTTTTTTGTGAAAATACTCACTACTCACCCGGTGAGTAGTGTATGAGTAGTGTAGAGGAAAGACCACCTTTACTGCTTAATAACTTTAAGAGCGATAGGATTATTCTCTAAATGTACTTGTACAATATATAATCCAGTAGGTTTATCATTAAGGTTAATTTCAACACTACCATTATTTATTAAATATGACTTTCTAGAAATTAACTGTGATTGAATGGTATATAAATCAATAGTTATCTCACTTTGTACAATAGGGATTTTAATTTTAAAAGTCCCATTATTTGGATTTGGATATGCTAATATTGTAACCTTATCAATACCAAAATCATCAACTGTTAATGTTGCTTCTTTTGCAGTAATTTCAAAACTATCAATAGTCCATCGAGTTGGACTTGCATTAGAGTAATATTTGAATGCAAAATATATTGTGCCTGTAATTGAACTAATATCAACATCCGCAAAAGCATAAATCTCTTCATTTTCGCTTCCGTTAGAATGTGCTGGAATTATAATATTTGGCACTTCCAACCAAGTAAAACTTGCAGGGTTGCTCGACCCATCATAATCTGAAGAATAAACCAATTCTAAAGGTGTAGACCCATAAGCAGCATCTGTATAAAAACTTAATTTTTCGCCTGTACTTTCATTAAATTCAATAGAGCTTGTAGTAATCAGCCAATCTTTACTTAATACATCTTCTAGGTAACCATTAATACCCATTGAACCTGTACTGTTTTCTCCAAACTGTGTTTGACATACCCAATTTTTATTACTCGCTTCATTATATGTAAAAAAATTAATGTTAGAACAATCACTAAAGTCTTCTGCCATTAAAACTATTGGGCCTTTGAGAGTTGTTATGCTTAAAACGGTACTTATATTAGATAAATTTGAAGCAGCATCTCTAGCTTTAATAGTAATTTCATATTCCGTTTCTTGAGATAAACCTGTAAGAATTGTTGTTGTAGAAAGAGATGTTTGCAAATATGCTCCATTTAAATAAATTAAATAATCAATTATACTTACGTTATCTGTTGAGGCACTCCAACTAATTTCAATAGAATCATCTGTAATATTTAAAGCGGTAAGATTCATAGGAATACTTGGTTTTTCAGTATCAGTAGAACCTCCACTTAAATTCCATCGATCTTCTGCATTTAATCCTCCCCAAATTAAAGTTGCTAAATATGGATTATCTATAAAAGGGTTTCTATTTCCTTGAATTCCTTCAACTATAGGGTTGTGTTGATCTTCAAAATCAGAAACAGGATCTTCAGCATTCCATCTTAAAAATAAATCAATCATATTTGAATCAACGGGTAAAGTTGAGCCAAAACCAATATTTATTGGCAAACACTGTGTTTCAGATATTTTAGAACCATCTCCATTATAACGTAAATACATATACATTATAATACGAGCTACGTCTCCTTTCCATTCGTCTCCTGGATACCAACCTCCATCGTTTGTCACAATTTTAGGGTCACCACTACCATCAGAAAATTTTCTATTACTTCGGTAAGCATTTTGTTCTGAATCTGAAGGACTTAAATTATGCACGTCTGTTCCTGGTCCAGGATCTTCGGTTGATAAGCTTGGGTTAGCTCTTGATCTGGCAAAAACATGTTCTCTATTCCATTTACCAGGATCTCCTCCTCCAGTGTCTGTTTCAGTTTTTGCTCTAGTCCTATCAGTTACAGGGTTTCCATCATTATCATCATATCCATAAATTAATAATACATTTAAATTATTATTTGGATCTTTATTTGATTGTATTAAAACATCCCAAGTGTCTGTTGATGAAGATGTGTATGGAATTGGTGTGTGTGTAGAGGTTAATCTACCTGATAGTTCAATAAATAAATTATTACCTGTTTTTGTAAAATCTAATCCGTTATAATAAGGTTGTTGAGCAGAAATTGAGGCAATAAATAAAAACAGAAATATAAATGTAATTTTTTTTTTCATAGGTTTATATTTTATAGTGATTAATTATAAAAGACTGTTGCAAAAGTTCTTTTGATAAAGAAGTAGTTCGAAGTAAAAAAGACTTACACCTTAATTTTGTTCAAAATTACAACGGTCTTTATAATCAAGTTACAAATTTATTAATTATAGTTGAAAATAAATAATTATGTAAATAACTATTCCATTAAAAGTCCAATTCATTATATTTGTGTTCAACTATAATTAATAATTATGATTAAAATGTTACATTCAGGTTGGGCTTATATTACCCTTCTTCTTCTAATAATTGCAGTTGTAAATGCTATAATTGGTTTAATTTCAAATAAAGAATTTAAAGAAAAAGACCTTCGTATTTCGTTATTTACTTTAATAGTAACACATATACAAGTGCTCATTGGATTTATTGCTTTTTTTACATCGGCTCAATTTGCTTTTTTAAAAGAAAACGGAATGAAAGCCTCTATGGAAGATACTACAATTAGGCTTATTGTTGTTGAACATCCAATAATGATGATTTTGGCTGTTGTTTTTATAACGATAGGTTTTTCAAAACACAAATCAAAAATTACCGATAGTGTAAGGTTTAAAACTATTGTCATTTTTTATGGAATTGCTTTGGCGTTTATTTTGAGTAAAATTCCTTGGAGCCAATGGCTTGGTTAGAACCTATTTTTAAATAATTTGCTTTTAGAATGAATTTTGTAAAAAAAATTATTGCTTATCCTTTAAGTATATTATACTATATTTTCTTTTTTTTAGTGTTATTCATTTTTCACCCTTTGCAGTGGTTGGCTTTTAATTTAGGAGGCTATAAAGCACACAAAAAAGTAGTTGATTATTTAAATTTTTGTTTAACAAAAGGACTCTATATTTTAGGAATTCGCATAGAGTTTATTAATAAACAAACCTTTCCAAAAGGTGTACCTTTTATTATTGTTTCTAATCATCAGAACTTAAATGATATTCCTCCAATTTTTTGGTATTTACGAAAACACCATCCAAAATTTGTATCGAAAATTGAATTAGGGAAGGGCATTCCAAGTATTTCTTATAACTTACGTCATGGCGGATCAGCTTTAATCAATAGAAAAAATCCAAAACAAGCCTTAACTGCTTTGGCTAATTTTGGAAAATATATAGAAAAGCATAATCGTTCGGCAGTAATTTTTCCAGAAGGAACACGAAGTAAAAATGGTGTTCCAAAACGATTTTCGGAAAATGGACTTAAAATATTAGTAAAAAAAGCACCGTCATCATATATTGTTCCATTAACAATAAATAATTCTTGGAAAATTTTAGAAAATGGTTATTGGCCTTTAACTATCGGTTTGAAAATTATTTTTGAAGTCCACAAACCTATTAAAAGTGATTCACTTCCTTTTGATGAACTATTTTTAAAAACTGAGAAAGTAATTAAAGATGCAATTCATAATTCTTAGTTTGTTAAAAATCACGATTAGTCTATAATTTTGAATTGATCTCGATCATTTAAAAAACTAAATTTATTTCGAGAATCAAGGATATGCTTTTTATTTAAAATAACAGTTTTTGTAGCTTCTTGATTTTTATCAAATTCTAAAATGAGTTTACCCATAACATCAATTACTGCAGAATGACCTATATATTCTAAGCCATTTTTATCTTTACCTAAGCGGTTTGTACCAACCACATAACATAAATTTTCAATAGCACGTGCCTTTAATAAAATATCCCAAGCCGAAATACGTGTATTTGGCCAATTGGCAACATAAATTAATACATCAAACTCTTCGGTGTTTCTTGCCCAAACAGGAAAGCGTAAATCATAGCAAATAAGAGGTAATAATTTCCATCCCTTATATAGAATAACTGTTCTATTTTTCCCCGAAGTAAATATTTTATCTTCTTGTGCAAAAGAAAATAAGTGCCTTTTATCATAATGTTGAATTTTTCCATTTGGAAAAGCAGCAATTAAGCGGTTAAAATAATTTTTGTTTTTTGTTTTATCAGTAGAGGGCTCTTCAATGATTATACTTCCAATAAGTAAAGCATTTTTTTCTTTTGCTTTCTCCAACATCCAATTTACAGTATCGCCCGTCATTTTTTCAGCTACAGCACTAGCGTTAATTGTGTAAGCTGTTGAAAACATTTCTTGTAAAACGATAAGGTCAACATCGTTTGATATAGCATCAATTTTATAAGAGAAATTGATGCGATTTTGTTTCGGATTTTCCCAAACCAGATTAGATTGAATAATTGCTGTTTTGAGTAAGTTTTCCATTTTGGAATATGCTATAAGCGTTTTAGTTTTTTCTTATTCTTTTCAACTTTCTTTTTAATGCCTTCCAATTTGTCCAACCATTTGATTTCATCTTTTGGAGATAGCTTCCCTTTGTCTCTAAGTTTTTCGTATTTATTAAAACTCTTGGAATATTTTTTCTGACTTTTAGCTAAATTACTTTCAGCTTTCTGCCTTTTTTTCAGCGCTTTTTCTGCTTTTTTCTGTTTCTTTTCGGCCTTCTTTTGTTTCTTTTCAGCTTTTTTTGCTTCTTTTTTTGCCTTTTCAATTTTTTCTTCTCTTGCTACTTCATTTTTAAGTTTACTCTTAATATCGGCAAGTTGTTTGGTTGTTAAACTGGTAGTAACATCTTCATCGTTAAGAAACACTTTGTCATCTTTTATAGTATATTGACCTTCTTTAGGTTCAATTTCTTGAGCATGAATTAAAACGGAAATAAACAAACAAAAAGTAAGAACGAGGCATTTTAAATTTTTCATAATTTTATATATATAGATTCAAAAGTAATAAATAATATGCTACAAAGTTTAAATGGAACATAATATTTCTGCTACTTTTTTTAATGTCTCTTCCTTTTTAGAGAAGCAAAAACATAAAACTATTTTATTGATTTTATTTTTAGACAAAACAGATATTGGAATGGAGGCTATTTTTTATTTAGTCAACCTGATAGCAAAATCTAGATTACTTTCTTCCGAAATATTTTTATATTCTAGCAATTAAAAATAAGTACCTTTAGTAGAAATAATGTTAAATTTTTAAACTATAAACTAAAACAATGCTTTTGCCAACGCATCATCTGACTCATCGTTACAGAGCCAAATCATTGGCTTTTTCACTCCGCCCTGCCTCAAATTTGAACAAAATCTAATAATTTCTTTTAGACTAAAAAATAAATCCATTTGGTATTAGAAAAAATATTATCATAAAAAGAAGACATAAGAGTAATAGGTTTGATAACTGTTTTACCCTTTCAAACTAGCAGTCAAATACTCTCTATTCATTCTAGCAATATTTTCTAAAGAAATTCCTTTAGGACATTCTACCTCACAAGCGCCAGTATTTGTACAGTTTCCAAAACCTTCGGCATCCATTTGTGCAACCATATTTAGCACTCTATCTGTTGCTTCTACTTGACCCTGTGGCAACAAAGCGTATTGACTTACTTTTGCGGCAACAAACAACATTGCACTTGAATTTTTACAAGTTGCAACACAAGCACCACAACCAATACAAGTTGCAGCATCCATTGCTAAATCTGCATCGTGTTTTGAAATAGGAATTGAATTTGCATCTTGTGTGTTTCCTGATGTATTTACAGAGATAAATCCTCCAGATTGCTGAATGCGTTCAAACGCCATTCTATCAACCACCAAATCTTTTATTACAGGAAAAGCATTTGCTCTAAACGGCTCAATAGTAATGGTATCGCCGTCTTTAAACGAACGCATGTGTAATTGACATGTAGTAATTCCACGATCTGGACCGTGTGCTTGACCATTGATATACATAGAACACATACCGCAAATTCCTTCACGACAATCGTGATCAAAAGCGACAGGTTCTTCATCTT
The DNA here is from genome assembly GCA_021648195.1 of Flavobacteriaceae bacterium. GTDB lineage: Bacteria > Bacteroidota > Bacteroidia > Flavobacteriales > Flavobacteriaceae > Lutimonas. The sequence goes on from JAKITG010000001.1 coordinate 25,762, forward strand.
TTGCAACTAATTGTTCGTTTAAAACGTCTATCATTTCTAAAAACGACATGTGTTCTGAAATATCAGTTACTTTATAATCGACCATTTGACCTTTGTCGTTTGGTCCTTTTTGTCTCCAGATTTTTAGTGTTAAATTCATTTTGTTTATTTTTTATCTAGTTTGTTTTATTTTTTACACTTAAAAGTCTTACAAAATGTGTCCAACTTAATTTGGTAATTGCAGTCTGTAATTTTGTGTTTAAAGATTGGGCAATCAATGGTTGCCCAATTGGTTTATCGTCTTTTTCGAAAAGGGCAATCAGTGATTGCCCTTTCTCATTTGAAGATTTGACAATCACTGATTGCCAATTTGAGAATGTTAAATAAAACTTTTTTATCAGTTTTAAATTCCGATAAGAATACCCTTTACCAAAAGACCGAGTTAAATCTTCTGATAAATTTTTCAGTAATTTCGTGCCGTATTCAGCACGTTCTTTTCCTTTTTGTTCATATTCTACAATGTGTTGTCCAATATGCCAATAAGTAATAGTAATGGTTTGGTTTACGGTTTCAGCAATGTTTTTTTTAGCAGTACTTACCAACACTTCAATAGTACTTACTAAACTACTGTAATGTGTTTTATCACTTTGTATGTCTTGCTTTTTACTCATTAAATGATAATTAACTGTGCTTTTCTCATTTCGTCTTTTAATGCAGGTAAATTGGGTTTATGGTTATATAGGCTCGTTAAAAACCCCTCTGTTTCTTTCTTTTTTGAGGTTATTTTTTTAATAATTTTAAAGTTTTAACCATTGTTGTATAAGTTCCTCTATCCCTTTTATAACCATTCATCGCTTTATTATTAATTTTAATAATTATAGTAAAACATTCTGACGGCTAGATATTTAAAATAGGGTTAATTAACTTTTCTATCTCATAAGAATCTTTGTTTTTGTTAACGCAAGTTAGTATTTCTTCAAAACGTTTTTCTATTTCTAATAATTGCACATAAAAAACACTATTGTAAGTATCTTTAAATTTATCTACAAATACAATTGTTTCCTCTTTTGTTAAATAGGTTTTTAATATTCGATAATGTTTAATGTTTGTTTTATCTGAAACATAATTATTCAATGCTTTTACAAATAATGTTTCTTGTTGTTCTTTGTCTAAATGATCAATTAAATATTTATCAAATTCATTTGCCCAGTTTTTAAAAGCCATTTTGGCTATTCTGTTAAAATCTGAAATTGTATTTGTTGTATCGTATTTTTCTAGTAATTGTTTTGTGATTTTGGCATCAAGATTGGCGTAGGTTTCAGCAATTTTTATCCATAACTTTTCGTTTTCGGATACGTTTGCAATAGTTAATAATATAAAGGCAGATGCTAATGATTCTAATTTGTTTTCTTGTATTTTTTTATGTAAAAATACAGCTATTTCAGTGTTAATTGTCAGCGACTTTAATAATAATTCAAATTCTTTGATGTTATAATTAATTTCATTTTCCTTATCCCTTTTTTGGTTTTTATAAAATGAAATTCGTTCAAAAATAAGTGTTATAACTTCTAAAATTGCTTTATCAGACTTTACAATAGTATCTATTGCATAAGAAATATCACGTATATATTCATCGACAATTGTTTGTACATTTTCATTATACTGACCGTCAAAAACACAGTTTTCATTATCTAACTCTGGCAAATTTTGAGTTCCTTCGTACAGTCCTAACAATATGCGAGTGGCATCCAATAAGTTTCCTTTTTTTATGTATTTTAAAATGGAATTGTTATAGGGTTCAAAAACATTTTTTATTTCATCAAAAGCTGCATCAAAGTCTATTTCCCAATAATCTCTATAGCTACCATCATTATCATAATTATTATGATTATACTCTAAATCATCAAAATCTAGATTTGATAATTTTGCGTTAATAGTAAATTTTATATCTTCTAATTTTTCGCCAATTATAGTGTCTAATTTTTCCGTTTTGTCTTTAGAAAATGCGATAAATTGCTGCTTTAAATTATTATCTCTATCTAATAATTGTTCTAAAAACAGTAGTTTTTTTTTAGATTCAATTTTTGCATACAGGCTTTTAAAATCGTTTTCAGAAAGTGTTGGTATTGTTTCTTGCGTTATTTCTTGATAATCTCCTGCTATTATTTTAAGCATAAAGGCTACTAAATGTTTACAAATTCCGCCAAAACCATAAGGACAATTACAGTCTAAATGCAATTTGTCTGCATCATCAATTAGATAGACTTTGTACTTTCTTGAGCCATAAACCACAGCATCAAAACGATTCCCGCTTTTTGTAACATCTTGTACATCACCAGAGATAAAATAATCTTCGCCTCTTTCAAAACTGCTATTGGTAGCCATTTGTTCAATATCATTTATTGTAAATGATGGAATTGAATTTTTACTAATTGGCTTTTTCATTGTATTACTTTTTCTGTTTAACAGTATTATTCAGTTGTGATTTTGTTGTCTTTAGATTTTTAGTGTTGGGTTCATTTTGTATTCTTTAATTTATATTTTCTTCAAAAGGTGTGTTACTTAAAACTATACTACTGGGATTAATTAATTTCAATAATTCTCTATATTCGTTATAAGTGTTCAACCTATTTGGTTTTGCACCTCTTGTTGTTATTATTCGAGCGTTTATATTCTTATTTTCAAAATATTGTTTTAAATTTCTAATTGAAAATAATACTTGTTTCAATCCCTTTTGAACATCTGTTCCTTTTAATTCAATAAAATACAAGTTCTCTTTAGTTTCTAATAAATAATCACATCTAACCGAAGTTGAACTTGATTGGTATACACAGCCATCAATTTTATATTTTGAAACATTTTCGTTATTTCGATTTAAACCTCTATAAATACTCTTTTTCTCCTTTAATACAATTATTGAAACAGTTGTAAATTCTTCGCAATGCTCTAATTGTTCTTTAATCATTTTGTGCTTCTAAATTTAATAATTCATCAAATTCAGTATTAATAATTTCAGAAGCATTATCTAAATCGTCTAAATTAATAATACAATCTTCTACATTTACTAAAGGCTTAGCTTTTCCATCATTTAAGTAATAAACAGAAATATTATTTACATCAATCCAATGTTTTTTTGATATAATTTTACTGACTTCTTTTTCATATTTTCCATTTTCAGCTGTGCCAATTTTATGAGCGTAAATTAAATTACTCAATGTTGTTAAAATATATGGGCTATGCGTTGGTAAAATAAATTGATTGTTATTCTTTCCTACATATTCTACTAAAAATTCAACTAATTTTTTTTGTGTAGTAGGAAATAAATTTTGTTCTGGTTCTTCAATGATAAAAGTCCTTTCTCTTTTATCAAACTCACTATAAAACCTTATTGCTAAAACTATCGGGATGGTTGACTGAAAACCACTTGCACCATCGTGTAAAGTATAATAGTTATTTTCGTTATCCTTTTTAATATGACCTAAACCACTTTGGTTTTTGTAAGTTAATGATAATGGTTTTATTTCCATTTCAACATTAAATCCTCTAGTTATTCTTCTTAATTTCGATAATTCATCTTGCAATGCATCAGAAATAAGCAAATCTTTTCCTAACGACAATGATTGCACTCCTCTTTCTGTTGGAATATACAAAGGATTATCCATCACTTTTTTTACATTTAATCTGTAAAAATTTTCATTAGGAGACCAGTTATATCCAAAATTTTTTATATTCCCTTCTTCTAAATCTTTTAATTCATCAACTTTTAAGCTCTGTAACTGATCTAATAATTTTTTAAAAGATTTTGATTTATCTATAATTTTGGTTTCTGTTTCAAAAAATTCTTTTTTTAAATCATTTGTTCCAACAACACTTTCGTATTCAATTACTAATTTATTCTTGAATTCAAATTTATATAAAGAGTTTATATAAGTTATTTCAGAATCTTTAGATAGATAAGTATCAATTCCCCAATTTCTTAATCCTTTTAAAAATTGTTCATTATTGTTGAATACATTTTGTTTGTCAATTTCAATAGTATAATTAACAATATAAGAAAAATACCTGCAAATAGCCAAAACCTTAGCAATCGTACTTTTACCTGTAGCTTGATCACCAATAAGTACGGTAATTTTACCCAAATCTAAATCTATAGATTTAATAGGTCCAAAGTTTTTTATGATTAACCTTTCTCTGCTCATTGGTTACAAAATTAACATATTTACTTATAACTCCGAGTTTTCAACTCAATATCCTTAAATTCTAATTCCTCTTTGTGCAACACCGCATCACTTGGTTCGCCTTTATATTCCCAGGCAGCAACATAAGCATAGTCTTTATCATTTCGCAATGCTTCTCCTTTTTGAGGTCCATCAGTTTCAACCGATTCTTCTCTAAAATGTCCGCCACAAGATTCGTTTCTATCTAAAGCATCTAACGCAAATAATTCGCCTAACTCTAAGAAATCAGCAACTCTTCCTGCTTTTTCTAATTCTTGATTAAATTCATTTAAACTTCCTGGAACTTTTACATTTTTCCAAAAATCTGCTCTTATTTCTTTTATTTCTGAAATGGCTTCTTTTAAATGTTTCTCATTTCGTGCCATTCCAACTTTTTCCCACATTACTTTCCCTAATTTTTTATGAAAATAATCTACAGAATGTGTTCCTTTATTATTAATAAAGAAATCTAAACGTTCTTTTACTTCTTTTTCGGCTTCTTCAAATTCTTTGGTTTCGGTAGAAATTTCTCCTGTTCTAATATCATCCGATAAATAATCGCCAATTGTATAAGGTAACACAAAATAACCGTCTGCCAAACCTTGCATTAATGCCGATGCTCCCAATCTATTTGCTCCGTGATCAGAGAAATTTGCTTCGCCAATGCAATACAAACCATTTACGGTTGTCATTAAGTTATAGTCAACCCAAACGCCGCCCATTGTGTAGTGCGTTGCAGGATAAATCATCATGGGTGTTTTGTATGGATTTTCGGCAACAATTTTTTCGTACATTTGGAATAAATTTCCGTATTTTTCTTCAATTACGACTTCTCCTAATTCTAGGATTTTTTTCTTTGACGGGTTTTTATCACCATTTAATAAGGCTTGTTCTTTACCATATCTATTAATTGCCGATGCAAAGTCTAAATAAACGGCTTCGCCTGTTTTATTTACGCCAAAACCTGCATCGCAACGTTCTTTTGCGGCTCTTGAGGCAACATCTCGTGGTACTAAATTACCAAAAGCAGGATAACGTCTTTCTAAATAATAATCTCTATTTTCTTCAGTGATTTGTGTTGGTTTTAATTTTCCTTCTCTAATTGCGGTAACATCTTCTGTGTGTTTTGGCACCCAAATTCGTCCGTCATTACGTAATGATTCGGACATTAAAGTTAGTTTTGATTGATAATCGCCACTTCTTGGAATACACGTTGGATGAATTTGTGTATAACACGGATTTGCGAAAAACGCTCCTTTTTTATGTATTTTCCATGCAGCAGTTGTGTTTGATCCCATTGCATTGGTCGATAAAAAATACACGTTTCCATAACCTCCAGAAGCAATAACAACAGCGTGTGCTGAATGCCTTTCTATTTCGCCAGTAATTAAATTTCGAGCTATAATTCCTCGTGCTTTTCCATCAACAAGTACAACATCAAGCATTTCGTGGCGGTTGTGCATTTGTATTTTTCCACGTGCAATTTGTCGGTTCATTGCAGAATATGCTCCTAAAAGTAACTGTTGTCCTGTTTGTCCTTTGGCATAAAATGTACGAGAAACTAAAACGCCACCAAAAGAACGATTGTCTAACAAACCACCATAATCTCTTGCAAACGGAACTCCTTGCGCCACACATTGATCAATAATATTTCCTGAAACTTCAGCAAGACGATGTACGTTTGCTTCCCGAGAACGATAATCGCCACCTTTTACAGTATCATAAAATAAACGATAATTTGAATCGCCATCGCCCATATAGTTTTTAGCAGCATTTATTCCGCCTTGAGCGGCAATAGAATGTGCTCTACGTGGTGAATCTTGATAGGCAAATGCTTTTACATTATAACCCAATTCTGCTAAGGTTGCGGCGGCAGAACCTCCTGCCAAACCTGTACCAATAACAATAATATCAATATTGCGTTTATTGGCTGGGTTAACCAAATCAATTTTATCTTTATAGGTTGTCCACTTGTCAGCAATAGGACCTTTTGGAACTTTTGAATCTAATTTTGCCATACTATCTTAATGATTAAAATGATGAAAAAGTGCAATAAAAATGAATCCTAATGGAATTAAAATAGCGTAGGCTTTTCCAAAAGTCTTCAATCCATTTGTATATTTATTATTTGCGCCCATTGATTGAAATGCAGAGTTAAATCCATGTAATAAGTGCAATGCCAAAAACACAAATGCAATTACATACGCGCCAACTCTCAAAGGACTTATAAATTTATGTTGCAATTCTTCAAAATAACGATATCCTTCTCCGTCTGCCAATAATCCCGACATATCGCCTTGAATATATTTTACATTTATTTCTGGAATCCAAAAATCTATAAAATGTAATATCATAAATACCAATATCACTAAACCAGAATAAATCATATTTCTACTCATCCAAGTAGCGTTTGCAGCGCCATTATCTTTGTAATATTTAACGCCTTGTGCTTTTTTATTTTTTATTTCTAATACAAAACCCATCACAAAATGAAAAATAACTCCAAACAGCAAAACTGGTTGTATTACATATTGTATTAAAGGATTTGTTCCCATAAAATGAGATACTTCATTAAAAATAGCAGCACTAAAAACAGAAAGAATGTTTATAGCAAAATGCTGTAATAAGAAAAACATTAGAAAAAATGCCGAAAGTGCCATAGCATATTTTCTAGCAAGTGATGAAGATAAAAGTCCGCTCATTTTTAGGTTAATTAATTATTTAACTTCAAAGGTACTACTTCAATCTTTTAAATAAAACATTATTTTAATTGAATCTTTCTAATTCTTTATAATTTAGAAAGATTATAAATACAAAGAAAAAGAGTAATTAAATTTAAAAGTAATATTACCCTTCTTATCTACAATTAATTATATTTACAATTCTTAAAAGCTAAAGAATAAATGCCAAATAACAAAAAGCATATGTTAAACCCTAACAAATGGGTTGAGTTATATGCTGATTATTTATACAATTATACGATTACAAGAGTATCTGATTCAGATTTGGCAAAAGATTTGGTACAGGAAACATTTTTTTCTGGTTTAAAAGGAAAAGAGAATTTTAGAGGGCAAGCTTCTGAACGAACGTGGTTAATTTCTATATTAAAACGAAAAATAATTGATCACTACAGAAAAATTAATTCTGTAAAAGGGCAAAAAGAGGTTAGGGTTAATTTTTATGACGAAGGTGAAAATAAAGGAAGCTGGATAGAAGAACGTGTTCCTGTTTCTTGGGGAAATGAAGCAGAAATGAATATTGAAAATGCAGAATTAAAAAGTGCAATTGACGTTTGTATAGATTTTCTTCCCGAAAAATACAGAATAGTTTTTTTATTAAAAACGGTTGAAGATTATGAAACAGAAGAAATATGTAATGAGTTGGATATAACTGCGTCAAATTTATGGGTAATTATACACAGAGCAAGACATCAGCTAAGAAAATGTTTAGAAGAAAATTGGTTTGCAAAATAGAGCTTTATGAGTAACAAATTTTTTATTAATTGCGATGATGCAACAATGATTTGTGATAAGAGTCAGTATGAAGAAGCTTCAACTTGGGGTAAAATTAAACTATGGGTTCATTTGTTAATGTGTAAATATTGTAGAGTATATTCTTCTCAAAATAATTTGATTACCATTATGTTAGGAAAACATTTAAACCCTTGTGATGGCTTGAAGCATTTAACCCCTGAAGAAAAAAAGCAAATAGAGAATAATTTAAACCAAAAATTGGAAAGGTAATTTTGACAGCTCCAATTTTTATAATTTATGAACTTTTTACCAGAAAACATAGACCAATACATTTTAAAGCATACCGAAGACGAACCCAAATTATTACAAAATCTTAATAAAGAAACATGGCAAAAAATAATGGTTCCACGTATGTTAAGTGGTCATTATCAGGGAAGAGTTTTGTCAATGATTTCAAAATTAATCCAGCCTAAAACAATTTTGGAAATAGGAACTTACACGGGTTATTCTGCTTTATGCTTAGCTGAAGGATTAAAAAAAGAAGGAATATTACATACTATTGATTGTAATGAAGAATTGGTTGGTTTTCAAAAGAAATATTTTGACAAATCAGATTATAAAGGCAATATCAAACAACATTTAGGAAATGCTTTGGATATTTTACCAACACTTAATGAAAAATTTGATTTGGTTTTTATTGATGCAGATAAAATTAATTATGTTAATTATTTTTATCTGATAATTGATAAGATGAATAAAGGCGGTGTTATATTATCTGATAATGTTTTATGGAGCGGAAAAGTTGCCGAAAACCCAAAACCTAAAGATTTAGATACAATTGCTTTAATTGAATATAATAAATTACTTAAAAATGATGATCGAATTGAAACTGTATTATTGCCAATTCGTGATGGTTTGACTATAAGTCGGGTTAGGTAAGTTTTTTTATATGAAAAATATTTTATGAGCTAATATGTTTTTACAGGAGTTGCAGCAAGTAACTTATTATCAGTTCAATTACTAACTTATACCAAACGATAAACATAACCTCAAAAATTACTTAACTTTCAATAAAAAATAATTTCGTTTTCCTCTTTGTAGCAATATAAATTGATTGGCAATTAAATCATTTGTACTTAAAACAAAATCATCTTTTATTTTTTCTTTATTTATTGAAATAGAATTTTCTTTTAAAGCTCTTCTGGCTTCACCGTTTGATTTTAAAAATCCAGATTTTTCATTTAAAGCATCAACAATATCAATACCATTTTCTATATCTTCTTTGGTGATTTCTGCTTGAGGTACTCCTTCAAAAATATCTAAAAAAGTTTGCTCATCTAAAGTTTTTAAATCATCGGCAGTAGATTTTCCAAATAAAATAGAAGAAGCTTTTAACGCATTTTTATAAGCATCTTTACCGTGAGTCATTATAGTTACTTCTTCGCCTACTTTTTTTTGTAAAATTCGTAAATGTGGCGTTTCATTATGCTCAGTAATCAAATTTTCTACAATTTTTTGATCTAAAAAAGTAAAAATTTTAATATAATTTATAGCATCAACATCGCTAGCGTTTAACCAATATTGGTAAAATTTATAAGGAGAAGTTCTGTTGGCATCTAACCAAATATTACCTCCTTCGGTTTTGCCAAATTTAGTGCCATCGGCTTTTGTAACTAATGGACTTGTTAAAGCAAAGGCTTTACCTTGAACTTTTCGTCGAATAAGTTCTGTTCCTGTTGTTATATTTCCCCATTGATCGCTTCCTCCAATTTGGAGCTTACAATTTTTGTTAGAATATAAGTGTAAAAAATCATACCCTTGAACCAATTGATAAGTAAATTCGGTAAAACTCATTCCTTCATTCGACTCTGTACTGATTCGATTTTTAACTGAATCTTTTGCCATCATATAATTAACAGTAATGTGTTTACCAATATCACGAGCAAAATCTAAAAAGGAAAGGTTTTTCATCCAATCGTAATTGTTAACAATCTCAGCAGCATTACTAGCCGAACTAGAAAAATCAATAAATCGTTCCAATGTTTTTTTAACTCCAGTAATATTTTTATTTAATATCTCTTCGTTGAGTAAATTCCTTTCTGCCGATTTTCCTGATGGATCTCCAATCATTCCTGTTGCGCCTCCAACCAATGCAATGGGTTTGTGACCACATTTTTGAAAATGCATTAGTAAAATAATTTGTACTAAACTACCAATATGTAAAGAATCGGCAGTAGGATCAAAACCAATATATGCCGATGTTTGCTCTTTTAACAATTGCTCTTCAGTACCGGGCATTATATTATGTATAAGTCCGCGCCAGTTTAATTCTTCAACAAAATTCTTCATTTTTAAAACTAAATTTTGACAAATATAAAAATCAAATCTGTGAAAATTAGTGTTATTCGGTTCTAATTTATTTATTTTAGCTTTATGATTTTAGTAACTGGAGGTACGGGATTGGTTGGGTCACACTTATTGTATCATTTACTCTTAGAAAATGATACCGTGAAGGCAATTCATCAAAAAACAAGTGATATCAATACTGTTAAAAAAGTGTTTAGTTATTATACTTCTGATTTTGAAAATATTTTTAGTAAAATTACTTGGATTGAAGCTGATTTAAATAATATCCCTGCACTTAAAAATGCTTTTGAATCAGTTATCTACGTTTATCATTGTGCTGCTTTAGTTTCTTTTGATTCTGCTGATTATCAAAAAATGCGAAAAATAAATATTGATGGTACGACCAATATTGTCAATTTTTGTATATCAAACTCTATCAAAAAACTTTGTTTTGTGAGTTCTGTTGCAGCAATTGAAAAAGATAATAGTTCATTAATTGACGAATCAAAAAATTGGAATAATACCCTATCAAAAAATGGATATGCTATTACAAAGCATGGTGCCGAAATGGAAGTTTGGCGAGCAAGTCAGGAAGGAGTTGATGTTATTATAGTAAATCCAGGTGTAATTTTAGGCTCTGGTTATTGGCAAAAAGGATCGGGAAAAATATTTAAACAAATTTATAATGGTTTTAATTTTTATACCGAAGGTATTACAGGTTTTGTGGGCGTAAAAGATGTTGTTCAAATTATGCAAAAATTAATGCTAAGCGATATTAAAAATGAACGTTATATTTTGGTTTCTGAAAACGTTTCTTTTAAAGAGGTGTTTTTTCAAATAGCTGATGTATTTAACAAAAAAAGACCAAGATTTAAAGTAGTTCCTTTTTTGAGTGAAATGGTTTGGAGGTTAGATACACTAAAAAGCTTTTTTTTTAGAACTCCAGCCTTATTAACCAAAAGTTCGGCAAAATCATCACAGTCAAAAAACTATTTTTCTTCACAAAAAATTATAACCTCTTTGCCCTATCAATTTGAGTCTATTGAAAAATCAATTCAAGGTGTTTGTAAAGATTTTTTAATGTAGAATATAGTTTAATTGGTATTACAACCTCTATTCAACTACGAACCCTCTTCCTTTTTCCTCTCTTCTAATATTTTCTTCAAGAGTGTCTTTTTCAATATTGTATTTATCACGTAATGTTTTTAATCGTTTTTCAACTTCCTTAAACATATTCTCGTATTCAACAATATTTGACATATAATAAGTATTATTATTTGCAAACTGGGTACTATCAATTTTATATTTTTCAAAAACTAATCCCATATAATTTTTATTCTTCTCTAAGTTTTTATCTTTAATATTGCGAGAACTTGTAGCAATGTGAAGATCGGTTAATAAATCGATCATTTGTTCTTTAGAAATAAGGCTTTCAGGCTCTTTAAATTTTGTCTTACTTTCACAAGAAAGAAATAAAACAAAGAGAGTTATAAATATTATATATTTCATCTGTTTGTATTACCTGTTAAATAATAGTCTTTTACCTTTAATTTTATCGTTAAAATTACCTTGATTAAAAATCAAATTTCCATTTACAAAAGTATGGGTAATTGTTGTGTGAAATGTTGTTCCTTCAAAAGGAGACCAACCACATTTGTACAAAATATTATCTTTGGTTACTAGCTGACTTTTATTTGTGTCAACTAAAACCAAATCGGCATAAAAACCTTTTTTGATATAACCACGTTTTTCAATTTTAAAAATTTTAGAGGGATTGTGACACATTTTTTCAACTACCTTTTCTAAGGTAATTTTTTTATTTTTAACAGCTTCCATCATTGCCAAAAGACCGTGCTGAACCAAAGGACCGCCACTTGGAGCCTTTGTATAAGATTGTTGTTTTTCTTCTATTGTATGTGGCGCATGATCTGTAGCAATAATATCTAATCTATCATCGAGTAATGCTTCCCATAAACCTTGTTTATCTTTGGCTGTTTTTACTGCTGGATTCCACTTAATTAATGTGCCTTTTTTTGCATAATCGGTATCATCAAACCATAAATGATGGATACAAACTTCAGCAGTTATTTGTTTTTCCTCTAAAGGAATTTTATTTGTAAAAAGATTTGTTTCTTTTGCGGTTGAAATATGAAATACATGGAGTCTAGCTCCTGTTTTTTTCGCTAATGCGATAGTTTTTGAAGATGAAATGTAACAAGCTTCTTCACTTCTTATTTTTGGATGCAATTCTATGGGAATATTATCACCATAAATTAGCTTTTGCTTGTCTAAATTATTTTTTATAGTTGTTTCATCTTCACAATGAACTGAGATTAACATTTTGGTAGAGGAGAATATTTTTTCTAAAACCTCTTCATTATCTACCAACATATTACCAGTAGAAGACCCTAAAAAAAGTTTGATTCCAGCAACATTTTTTGGGTTTGTTTTAAGCAATTCTTCTAAATTAGTATTTGTTCCACCAAACATAAATGAGTAATTGGCATAAGAATTTTTTGCTGCAATTTTAAACTTATTTTCTAATAATTCTTGGGTAGTGCTTTGTGGAACTGTATTTGGCATTTCTATAAATGAAGTAATTCCTCCAGCTACAGCCGCTCTAGATTCTGTAGCAATATCAGCTTTATGTATTAGGCCAGGTTCACGAAAATGAACTTGATCATCAATAATACCAGGTAATAAAAATTTTCCTTCAGCATTAATAATCATTGTTTTTTCAGAATAATTATTAATATTTTCATCAATATTAATAATTATTTCTCCTTCAATTAAAACATCTTTTTTTGATATTTTACCTTCATTTACGACTAGTGCATTTTTTATAATTATCGAATTCATATCTATTATTGCTTTGGTAAACCTTTTAATGTCATTTTTATCACTCCAAATATAGCTTCACTAATGATTGAACCATCCATTTTTGATTTTCCTAGAGTTCTATCAGTAAAAATTACAGGAACTTCTATAAGTTTAAATCCATGTTTCCAAGCTTTAAACTTCATTTCTATTTGAAATGCATAACCAATAAAATGAATATCATCAAATTTTATTTTTTCTAATACTTTTCTTTTGTAACATATAAATCCAGCAGTAGTATCATTAATAGGAATTCTTGTAATAAAACGCACATACTTAGATGCAAAATAAGACAACATAATACGTTTAAAGTCCCAATTAACAACACTTATTGTATTATTTACATAACGAGAACCTACTGCTGCATCTGCTCCCTCATTTGCACATGCATTATACAGCCTTATTAAATCTTTTGGATTGTGTGAAAAATCGGCATCCATTTCAATAATATAAGTATAATCTCTTTTAAGAGCCCATTTAAAACCATGAATATAAGCAGCACCTAAGCCTTTTTTTTCTTTTCGAATTTCTAAAAACAGATTGTTTGGAAATTCTTTTTGAAGTGTTTTGATTATTGTATTAGTTCCATCAGGAGAACTATCATCAACAACTAAAATATCAAAGATCTTCTTTTGAGAAAAGGTCTTTCGAACAATCTTTTCGATATTTTCCTTTTCATTAAAAGTAGGAATAATAACCAGAGTATCTTGCATAATTTTTTTTTGGTACACTGTGTGTTCTGTAAATTTATTAAATCTGTGCTAGTAAAAACAGATTAACCTTTTAAAGAGTTTATAAGAAATCTAAGAAGGCAAAGATAATACAAATTATTGCTACTTTTGTAATTCTATTTTATAGCTTAAAGGCATCTCTAAAAACACATTTCTTTTAAAAAACAAAGAGAATAAATGAGATGCAAGACATTTTTTTTTGAATAGCCTTAACTATTGAAAAAAAACATAACGAAGTAGATTATTTGTTATCTTTGTTCCCGTAGGGTTTTCAGAGCTTTTAGAGATGCCTTTAAGTAGTTATAATACAATGATAGAATTTGTACATTAGGTTATACTATAAATATTAAATTAAAAAAGTAGATGTTTGAAGGTATAGAAAGGGTTGTTTTTTCGAGAGACTGGATTACCATAGTATTAATGTTGGTATTAATATCAATAGCGATAATAAAATTTGCTTTTAATGAAAGGTTTGGTAAACTCTTTTCGCTTTTATACTCTGAAAAATATTATACTAATTATGCAAAAACTAAACCTATAATTTTTAACAAATTTCATTTCTATTTATCTTTAGTAATCCTTTTTAACTTTTCTTTGTTATTTTTCTTTGGTTTTAAAATATATTACCCTAGTAAAATATCAAATGATATTAGCTTTTTTATTCAAATAATTGCTGTTGTAATTTTGTATGCTTCTTTTCGATATTTAGTTGGTAGTTTACTTGCTTTTTTGTTTGATATTTCAGAATATCAAAAACATTTAACACTTCTAAAAATCAGCAATTTATCTCTAATTTTTGTTTTATCCTTTCCGTTACTTATATTAATCACTTACAGCAATACTTATTTTCATAAATTTTTGATAATTATTAGTATTATTGCTGTGTCATTATTATTACTGTTTCGCTACTTTGTAATTGTAAATAAAATAAGGGGAAATTTTAACATTTTATTTTATTTTATATTGTATCTTTGCGCCCTCGAAATAGCACCCATCATAGTTATTTATAAAATGTTCATTGATTAAAGAAAATATATGAAAGTAAAAACTATACTTGTTTCACAACCAGCACCAAAAGCAGAACAATCTCCATATTTTATTTTAATGAATAAGCAAAAAGTTAAAATTGACTTTAGATCATTTATTCATGTTGAAGGAGAAACAGCAAAAAATGTTCGTTCTCAAAAAATTGATTTTTTAGATTTTACAGCGGTAATTTTCACTAGCAGAAATGCTATTGACAATTATTTTAGATTGGCTGAAGAAATGCGAATGACAATACCTGATGCTATGAATTATTTTTGTTTATCGGAAGCAGTTGCATTTTATTTACAAAAATATGTAGTTTACAGAAAACGTAAAATTTATGTGGGCACTAGAACTTTTGATGATTTATTGCCTTTGATTAAAAAACATAAAACGGAAAAATTCTTATTACCTTGTTCTGATAAATCAAAAGATACAGTACCTGATAAATTAAATAAGTTAGGTATTGAATGGAAAAAAGCTGTTTTATTTAAAACAGTAATAAGTGACTTGTCTGATTTAGAAGGTGTTTTTTATGATATTTTGGTATTCTTTAGCCCTAGCGGAATTAAATCGTTATTTAAAAACTTTCCAGAATTTAAACAAAATGAAACACGAATAGCTGTATTTGGAAACACAACAGTTAAAGCGGCAGAAGAAGCAGGTTTAAAGATAGATATTTCTGCTCCTACTAAGGAAACTCCTTCTATGACAATGGCTCTAGAAAGATATATTAAACTAGTAAATAAATAATTTCTACTCTTAAAATTCTCTGATGTTTGCATCGGGTTTCCTATTACATATTTTTTGAAGAGATACAAATAATAAACTTTGGACTTTGTGTTTTTGCCTAAAATGAAACGAGCAAAATACCTCCACAGCTCTTGCTCAAAGATAGGTCGTTTCAAGAATTTTTTAATTACTTAAATAAAGCTTTTAATTCGGTAGCATTGCTTGGGTTCATTTTATTAGATAAAACTAAGCTTAATTGTTTACGTCGCAAAGCACCATTAAAGCGTTCTTTTTCTAAATCGGTTTCGGGAATTAAAGAAGGAACTTTTATAGGTGTCCCTGCTCTGTTAACAGCAACAAAAGTATAAATACCTTCATTTACTTTTGTTTTTTGTCCAGATTTTCGATCCTCAATCCAAACGTCAACAAAAATTTCCATAGAAGAAACAAAAGCTCTTGAAACTTTTGCTTGAACAGTTAAAACACTTCCAACGGGTACAGACTTTGTAAAAACAACATGATTTACTGAGGCAGTAACTACAATTTGTCTAGAATGTCTTCCTGCAGCAATACTAGATGCTCTGTCCATTCTTGCTAATAGTTCACCTCCAAATAAATTATCGAGAGCATTGGTTTCACCAGGTAAAACCATATCGGTTAATATGGTCAAAGACTCTTTGGGTGTTTTTGAATCCATTGTATTAAATTTTAAAAAGTTTTAATAATATCTAATTAAGTGCAAAATAGTGAGTTTAAAACTCTTGAATAAGAAGCCAAGCATCTTTTTCAATTCCATCTTGAATATTTACGAGAATATTTCGAGCCTCTTGTTCAGTAGAATAACTTTGAAAAGAAACAACAGATAAATTCCACTTATTTACACCTAAAATTTGTGCGTTATAACCTGATACTTTGAGCTGATTAACTTTTTTAATTGCATTTTTAGGAAAACGAAATGCACCTGCAATAACGTGATAATTTTGTTTTTGTGCTGTAATATCTAAATTAAGAGTAGGTAGTGGCTTGGTGATTACAAAAGTTGCGTTTTCAATTTTTTGATTGATAATTTCTTGTTGTTCTTTAGCAGTAGTAATCAATTGATTATTTTGATAATCCCTATATAATTTTGCACTATAACCTACTGCTGATAAACCAATAACAAAAATAGCAGCATATTTTAAATAATTAGGTGCTTTTTTACGTTCGGCAGATAATATTATTGGCGCTTTTTCTTCTAATTTTTCAGCTTGTTTTTTATTTACAATTCGTTTAACTTCAGGAGCAGCAATTGAGTTTAAACCAAAAGAAGAAGTTAAATAATTTATTTTTTTTTGTGGCTCAAAGTGTAATTTTTCATCTTCTAATGAAAATGAACCAATTTCCTCTAAAAATAAATCTTCATGTTCTAATTTATTTTTCCAATTTTCAATTTCAAATTGAATAAAATTAATAGCGCTTTTATAAGGAATTTTATCAACCGAAGCAATGTAACTTGCAAGTAAGCCATCATTGTTTTTTAAATGATGATTGAAAGTAATTTGCTTATAGGGAGGTAATAAAGTTTGATTTATAGAATCAATTTTTGCCGATTTATTATTTGTTATAAACCCTCCAAAATTAGGGACAATAATACATTCGTATCGGTATAATAAGTCACTTATGTAATTGGCGAGGGTCAAAGGCTATAGATCTTAAAATATTTCTTCAATTTATATAAAATAAATCAGCTAAACAAATCTAAATAAAAACTATACTCGGATACAAAAAAACGCGTAATTTTATTAACAAATGTTTGTATATTGAAAGTCATAGTTTTAGGATGGAAAATTCAGAAATTTTATATTATTTAGCCCTACAGGCTACCGAAGGAATAGGAGATATTAATGCAAAAAAATTAATTTCTCATTGTGGAAGTGCCGAAGCAGTGATTAAAGAAATTCCGAAAAATCTAGAAAAAATATCTGGAATAGGTGCATATACAATAAAGGGGCTGAAAAACACTTCTCTTATTCAAAAAGCAGAGAAGGAATTGGAATATATCAATAATAATGATATTCAAGCATTTACTTTTTTAGATGAAAATTACCCAAATAATTTAAAACATTGCATTGATGCACCCATTTTACTTTTTCAAAAAGGAAAAATTAATTTAAAACATCAAAGAATTATTAGTATTGTTGGAACTCGAATGATAACAAATTATGGTAAATCTTTTTTAGAAGAATTTATTTCAGAAGTAAAAGAGTATAACCCAATAATTGTTAGTGGATTGGCATACGGAATTGACATTTACGCTCACCAACAAGCTATAAAAAACAACTTACAAACTATAGCTGTATTGGCTCATGGGTTGGATGTTGTTTATCCAAAAAGACACAAAAAAGAAGCTTTGAAAATGCAAGAAGATGGAGGATTGTTTTCCGAATTTTGGTCGAATACCAATCCTGACAGAGAAAATTTTGTAAAACGAAATCGAATTGTAGCAGGTGTATCACAAGCAACTATTGTAGTAGAATCTGCCGAAAAAGGAGGCTCATTAATTACTGCAGGAATTGCAAATTCGTATAATCGAGATGTTTTTGCCGTACCAGGAAGAACAAGTGATAAGTTTAGTAAAGGCTGCAACCAACTCATTAAAACCAATCAAGCTGCATTGATAAATTCTGTTAAAGACTTAGCTTATATGCTAAATTGGGAAACTGAAGATAAAAAATTAAAAAAATTAATCCAAAAACAATTATTTGTTGAGTTAAATGAATATGAAGAAACAATCTATAATTTATTATTAAAAGAAGGAAAACAAAATTTAGATTTTATTGCTTTAAATTGTAAATATCCCATTCATAAAACTGCAACTGTATTATTAAATTTAGAATTAAAAGGACTTATAAAACCTTTACCAGGGAAGATATTTGAAGCAGTTTAATAGAACCCTTTGAGTAACCTCTCGCAAAAGCATTTTTTGATTAAATTTTCCAACTTTTTGTTAAAAAATGGACAAATAACTACTAACCGTCAACTATTCTATAAAAAAACTTTCTTTTTTTCAAAATACATAACAATTGCTTCTTTCATTAAAATGCTTTGCTCACCAGGTTTTAAAAAAGGCAATTCGTCAATAATTTTATAATGAGGCCAGCCATCTTCATCAAAATATTCAAATTCATAAAAACCAAAAGGCTCTAATAAAGTGCAGATGGCTATATGCATAATATTGATTTTTTCATCTTTCTTGAATCGTTGAAACCCTTTTCCAAGTTCTTGAACACCTATTAAATATGTAATAGAATCGAGATCCATTTTTTCACCACCACCAAACTTTTCCGAAACCTTATCTCTAAGTTCTTTCCATTGTACTTTTAATTTTTTATCTCGAGACATAAATATATTTATCAAAAGCCAAAAATACAAATTTCAAAAATCAAATGCTAAAGATTAAATCAAGATAAATGATAATTCATTACTTTTGTACTATCTATAATTTAAAACAAAGTAGTTTATAGATTTTAAGTAAGTTTTACCAATCCAAAAGGATAAATGAGAATAGAAAAAATTAAGAATTATAAATTAAGAAAACTATACTTGAATTATAGAAAACACTAGAAGGAACAGAGAATTTATAAAAGATAACTTATAACAAATAAAAATGTACGGTAAAATAAAAGAATATTTACAAAACGAACTAAAAGACATAAAAGATGCAGGTTTGTATAAAAGTGAGCGAATTATTACCAGCTCACAAGATGCTGTAATAAAAGTTTCAACGGGTGAAGAAGTTATTAATTTTTGTGCGAATAATTATTTGGGATTATCTAATAATTCTGAAGTAATTCAAGCAGCAAAAGATGCTATGAATACTCATGGTTATGGTATGTCGTCTGTACGATTTATTTGTGGCACTCAAGATATTCATAAAGAACTAGAACAAAGAATTGCCAATTTTTACCAAACAGAAGACACTATTTTGTATGCAGCAGCTTTCGATGCTAATGGAGGAGTTTTTGAACCTTTATTAACCAAAGAAGATGCTATTATTTCCGATTCATTAAATCATGCTTCCATAATTGATGGAGTTAGACTGTGTAAAGCTGCTCGTTACCGTTATGCAAATAATGATATGGCTGATTTAGAAAAACAAATGATAGAAGCCAATAAGCAAAATCACCGATTTAAAATTATAGTTACCGATGGTGTTTTTTCAATGGATGGAATTGTAGCACAATTGGATAAGATATGTGATTTAGCAGATAAATATGATGCCTTAGTTATGGTTGATGAATGTCACGCAGCAGGATTTATTGGTAAAACAGGTAGAGGTACAGTAGAACTTAAAAATGTAATGGGTAGAGTTGATATCGTTACAGGAACATTAGGAAAAGCACTTGGTGGAGCTATGGGAGGTTATACAACAGGTAAAAAAGAAATTATTGAAATTTTACGTCAGCGATCAAGACCCTATTTGTTTTCAAATTCTTTAGCACCAGCAATAGTT
>JAKITG010000104.1 GCA_021648195.1 Flavobacteriaceae bacterium
TGAACATCTTTTGCACACATACTTTGTTAAAAATACTCACCGTAACCCTGCTATGCTTGTGTTTTTTGCCGCGTCTGTGCACAAAATATTATTCCTAAATTCCCGGACTTATTTCTGAGTGAGCCCTTAGGAGTCTTACTGCCAAATAAATTCCAAAATTCAATGTCAAAATTGTCTGTTTGCAATTTGATGTTTCTAAAATTGAAAATTATCCGTCGAATGTGGACAGGTTTGGATTTTGTTTTTTGAGATTTATTTTCCCCAGTTTATCTGGGTTAGGTTATTTATAATTAATTGTTTATAAATGCCTTTTCTAAAATAATGCCTTTTTGAGTGATTTTTTCTTAAATTGGTGGCTGAATAGTAAAAGTTAAAGATATTGAAAATAAAGTGAAACGTTTAACCTCGCATTATTCATGAATTTTCGTTATGAGAAGTCAAAATGTAAAGAATAAAGGGAAGCGCAGAGTTGAGGCCCGCAGAAATAGCCTTAGTTATTTTTAGGGACGAAAGTCGAGCATTGTCTTTATTCAAAGTAGTTTGGCTTCGGAATAGAATGATTTGTGAATAATACGAGGTTAAGTTTTGATGCAATTCTAAAAGGTTTTTTTGAATTATAAAATATACAGAGTATTCAATAAACTTATTAAATAATATTAAATGAAAGTTGATAACACTAAATTTAATTACTATTTTAATTTAATAAAAAACTCTCCACATTTTTTAGCATTAAGAGATGAGGTGATAAAAGAAATGTTAGAAAACTTTCATGTAGAGACATGGAGAAAGGGAGGCATTCCGTTTAATAATCAAGGATCCAAAAACAATTTATATCTTATTATAAGTGGAAGAGTAAAAGTTTATCAAATTAATGTGAATAATGGTAATGAATACATAGTTGAAATATTAGATTCGGGCAATCTTTTTGATATTATATGCCTGCTAGACGGTCAAGAACATCAAGTTTCTACAGAGGCTTTAGATGATGTAGGAGCTTTGGTTGCTCCTATGTATTTAGTTAGACAATGGATTACTAAACATCCCGAATTTAATCAAACATTGCTACCTTATTTGGGTAAACAATTACGTTTTTTTGAAGAAAGTGCAACTGATTTGGCTTTGTTAAATACTTGGTCAAGAACTATAAAACTATTTGTTAATCATATAAACATAAATCTTCATTCTTCACAATTAAAACTTATTAATAACCTTTCGCATACTGAACTTGCTAGTATGATTGGCAGTGCGAGGAATGTTTTAAATAGACATCTACAAAAACTAAAGGAAAAAGATATTATCCAAATAGATAGAAACCATATTAATATAAAGGATACCAAAGCCTTAATTGAACAGTTTAAAAATTGGTAATTTGATTTATTTCAATAGCCATTTCTCCTTATTTGAAATGTACCACACGTTATACCCCAATTAATTACCACACTCTTTTTTTAACAAAACTTTATATTTTTTACGAAAGTTGTGCTACTTAAGTGGTAGGCATGAAGGGTTTTCTGTGCGTTACTTTGTACCAGAATTAATAAACATATTTTATTTAATCATAAATAATATAAAAGTGAAAAAAGAAGTTACCGTTGCAGTATGCAACACACACCAGGAAGCTGAACAAGTTGTAAAAGAACTACAACAATCAGGTTTTAATATGAAAAAACTTTCCATTATAGGTAAAGATTATCATGAAGAAGATAAAGTTACCGGCTTCTATAATACTGGAGACGCGATGAAGAAATGGGGAGGCTTCGGTGCCTTTTGGGGAGGTATCTGGGGATTGATTTTTGGAGCAGGGTTTTTCCTTATTCCCGGTATTGGCCCATTGGTATTGGCAGGGCCTTTTGTGGCGACCTTTGTTGGAGGTTTGGAAGGTGCAGTAATTGTGGGTGGTTTATCTGCTTTAGGCGCAGCTTTATTTAATATAGGTATCCCTAAAAACAGTGTTTTAAAATATGAATCCGATTTAAAAGCGGACAAATATTTGGTAATAGCCCATGGAACCCCAGAAGAAGTAAACAATGCAAAAGAAATCATTACAGGTACTTTGCCTTCTATAGAAGTAAGTGTCCATCATTAAAAAGAATTTTAGTAAAAATTATTAATCATAAAAATATAGTAAAATGAAAAATACAATTAAGTCACTCGTTTTATTAAGTGCTATTGTTATTGGCTTCACTGCTTGTCAATCTAAAGTTAAAAAAACAGATAATGAAACTTCTAAAAAAACTGAAGTAATTGCCGAAAAACCTGCTAACCTTGAAATGTCGGAGGATAGTATCTTAATTAAAGTGCAGATAAAAGCAATGGATAAAATTAGGAAAGCTAAAGAAAAAATAGTTAATGAGGCTATACAAGCAGTTATTGAAACACAAAATACAGTACAACTTCTTTCAAATAACAAAGCAGATGATGCTACAAAACAACTTGAAAAAATAATAGGAGAAATAGAAATTATTACTGCAAGATACCCCAAGTTAGAACTTTTACCTATAGATGTTAATGTAAGTACAAATGATTTGATAACCGACATTAGTAAAGTTAAGCAAATTACTAAAGATGCTGAAAAAGCATTAAAAAATGAACGCCTTCAGGAAGCGAGAGCATTACTTTCAGGATTAGCTAGCGAAATCAATATTACCACAGTAAACATTCCATTAGCAACTTATCCATTTGCTATTAAAGATGCGGTAAAATTAATAGATGAAGGTAAATTAGATGAAGCAAAATCAGTATTAATTGCTACACTTAATGAGCTTGTTATTGAAGAAGACATACTACCTATACCAATACTTCAAGCAGAAGTACTAATTGATGAGGCTATGGTAAGTCATTTAGAAAATAGAAAAGAAAATAAAGCAATTGTCATTAATTTATTAGACAATGCTGAATATCAATTAAAACTTGCTGAAGTGTTAGGATATGGCGAAAAAAACAAAATGTATAAAGAACTAAATAATGATATTAAATCCTTAAAAAAATCAGCAAATTCTGATGCAGATTTAAAAGAGTTATTAAACAAGTTGAAACTGAAATTGAAAAATTTTAGAGAAAAATTATTTTAGTTTTTGATGAGGGAAGGATAGTTTACCCTTGCTTCCATTAACTTTTAGAAAAAAAAAGAGTTATTGTTATCTAATTAATTATGATAAGAATTAACAATAACAACTATTATTTTAATTAAAAACAATAAATATTAATTTTAAATTATTAATCATGAAAAAAACAATTATGGGGCTATTTTTAGTAGGATCTATGTTACAATCCTATGCCCAAGACGTGCTGTTTGATGTAAAATTAAAAAAGGAAGAAGTTCCTAATGTAATTATTGAATCAGTAGAAGAAGACTTTCCAGATTTTATTGTCGAAGAATATAGACCAGTACCTTTAGAATTTATTGGAGAAGATGTTATTGTAAACAGAAACATCAATTCAAATGATGATTATGATACTTATCAAATAACGTTCAAAGGAAAAGGAGAGAGACTTGTTGCAACATACAATAAGGATGGTAAATTGTTAAGTACTATAGAAAATGGTAAAAATATAGCACCACCGGTTTCTGTTGATAATGCTGTGGAAAAAGCCTATCCTGGATGGGTCATTACAAAAGACAACTACAAAATAGTTCATTATACAGGGAGCAAGAAAATAGAACGTTACAAACTAGTTCTTGAGAACAGCGGTAAAAAAATTAGAGTTTATACCGATGCAAGTGGAAACATCTTAAACTTTATAAAAAGAAATTAACGCTTTAAAAATAAAAAACTTTAAAGAAGGATTGTTTTAGTTCTTGATGGGAAAAGATGATTATTAGGTTAATCACCTTTCCCTATTTACTAACAATTTTCACAGGTTAAATTAACATAGTATGACTTATTTCAAAAAATTAATAGAAGAAAAGGATAAAACAATTACACTTAGCCATCAAAAAAAAGACATAGATGTACTTGAAAAGGTTTTAATAGATTTAAATAATGAATGCACAGAGTTAAAAGAAAATTTTAATAATGTAACTTATTTATTAGATTTAATTGAAAAACATCAAATTAACGTCATAAATGAGAAAACTAAGAATATAATTGCTGGGGAGACTGA
Source organism: Flavobacteriaceae bacterium (assembly GCA_021648195.1). Classification (GTDB taxonomy): domain Bacteria; phylum Bacteroidota; class Bacteroidia; order Flavobacteriales; family Flavobacteriaceae; genus Lutimonas. The sequence goes on from JAKITG010000104.1 coordinate 4,105, forward strand.
GCATTTAAGTATATGGTTGAAAAATTTGAAAGATATCTTTGAAGGGTTATATAAAACGCCTAGTAAGGAATTAAGTATTGATGAAATAGATTTTATAAAATTAGAAATCCCTAAACTAAATGATAAAAAAGAAAAACTAAATCAACAAATAAGATATCTAAATAACATCATTGCAAAAACAAGCATTTTATTGATGGATCTTAGAGATGAATCATGCAAAGAGATTAGCAAAGGGGATAATATTGTTGCTGTTACCCAAAAAATGGTGACAAAATTTGGTGACAAAATAGTTGGTACTTATATATTTGGTAGAAAGGAAATTATTAAATTTTTAGAAAAAACATTTAAAATTAATAGAATAAACTCAAAAGAGTTAATCGATTTACTAGAGAAATGCCATGCTATTAATTTTAAAATAGATATTCCTGAAAATGATGTATTCTATTATTATAAAGATTATGGTTTTGCTGATGAATTTGTACCCATAATCGGTGCTTGGAATATAAACTATTAATACATAGTGCCTGCTTGGAAATTCCCTTAAAATTTAAAATGTTCCTTTTCAATCAAACACTATTTAAAAACAATTTAAAATGAAAGATTTTATAAAATCAATACAAGAAAAAGACAAAAAAATAACTGCTTCTTATATTAATAAAAAATTAAAAAAATTCGAAGGTATATTAGAGCAATTAGACGTTGAACACCGACAAATAAAAGAAGATATTTCAACTGTCGATTATTTATTTGATTTAATTGAAAAACATCAAATTGAAACCGCCAATACAAAAAATAAAACCCAAGAAAAAAATGCTTCAAAAAAATGCTTTAAAAAATTAACCAAAACTTTTGAAAAATTTCATTTGGTGCATACTAATAAGTTATCACCTAAAGATATAGAATACTTAACAGTTGAAAAATCAAAGTTATTATTTGAAAAACAAAGATTAGAAGAAGAACACAAAAACTTACATGCTTTAATTGCAAAAACAATAATCTTATTAATGGAGGTTCGTGAAACTGCATGTAAAGAATTATCAAAAGGACACTCAATTACCGATGTGGGTGAAAAATTATTAGAGCATTTTGGTAAAGAAATAGAAAATGAATTTAGTTATAACTCAGGAAGAAGAAAGATTATTCTCTTTTTGGAAGATACTTTTTTATTAAATAAAATTCAATCTAAAGGGATATTTGATTTATTAGAAAAAAGTAAAGTTATTGATTTTAAAATGAAAGCTTCAGAAAACCATTTCCTATTTCAATATCAGAATTATAATACCTATACTGATGAATTTATCCCTATAGTTGGTAGTTGGCAAATAAATACTTAGGGATTATTACGAAATAAGTTGGACAAAGCTGGCGATGTTATTTTGTGCGATAACAAGGCAAAAAACGTAGTCATAGCCAAAGCTATAGCGAGGATTTTTAACGTAGTTAGCGTGCAAAAGAACAAGCCAGAATGGTCATGTTATTTCGTAACAATGCCTTAACTGTATTGTTTCACAATATTATTGATGGGGGGCGGAAATACCTGTTTCTTAAAGATGGGTTATACTTTGTATATTTTAAAAATGGGATTCAAAAATATGTACTAAACCAGTGGTGGAAAAGTACCAACATGGAGAATGCCTTTAGAAACTGTTGCGGAATAACCTGGCCTTTTGTTCATATTATTCCATAATAGTTCCTAAGCTGAATTAATAGGATTTCATACTATTATTTAAAAATAACTGTCAAATAAAAATATGTCAAATCTTAAATTTACAAAATATGTCAAACGAAACTAAAATAGTAAAAAATTGGTGGTTGCTTACAGTTGCAGGTGTATTAATGACTTTATTAGGAGTTTGGGTCTATAAAAACCCTGTCGAAAATTATATTGGTTTAAGTATTCTTTTTAGCATAATTCTATTTATTTCTGGAGTTTTTGAAATAATATTTGCACTAACAAATACAAAAACTTTAAAAGGTTGGGGTTGGGTACTAAGTTCAGGTATATTCGATTTAATTATTGGTTCTATTTTAATAACCAGAGAAGATATAACAATGGAAATATTACCTATCATTTTTGGAATTTGGTTAATATTTAGAGGAGTTATACAAATAAGTAGAGGTATATTATTAAAAGAGGCGCATTTTACAAATTGGTGGTGGTCTGCACTTGGAGGTTTATTAATTGTTATATTTGGTTTATTGGTAGTATATGATCCTGCTTTTGGTTCAACAAGTATTGTTATATGGACTGCGTTATCGTTGGTAATTTTGGGCATTTTTACGATATTATTTTCTTTTCTCATAAAAAAATTACAACATTATCTTAAAACTTAAAACTATGATACAACAAATTGATTCCTTAAGTGTAGATACTCTGGTATATGAATTAGATGGATTTATAACTAAAGAAGAAATAATAATTATTGATGAAGGTATTGAATTTATGCTCTCAGAAATTGATAAAGCAAATTTAATGATTTGTATAAATGCTAAAGGAGAAAGCTTTGGGGCATTAATAAAAGAATTTCAAGTATGTATAAAACATTGGAATAAAATTAATAAAATAGCTTACATAGCTGACAAAAAACATTGGAAAACACTAGTGGCTATTGATAATTTCTTTTCTAAATTTAAAGAAAAATATTTTGATTTGGATGATATGGTTGCTGCTTGGAAATGGCTGAAAGAAGATTAATATGTTAAAAAATTGAATTTAATAATGGCAGTTTAAATAAGGTTGTGAAAAATAATTTAAATATGGAAAAAAATAAAACAAAACACAATAAACAACAGGCTTCTTTAAAAAGAATAATTTTAACTTTTTTATTATATTCTTTAATCTTTATAACAATGTTTTCATTTTTAGATTACTATGATTTCTATATCATTAATCCTATTTTATTAACGGTTTTATCAGTAATCCTATCAGCCATTTCGACATATATTCATCTTAAATCAAAAAAAAGATTCCGCATAGATGACATTGTTGGTAAACTTTAAACCTATCGCTGGCACTGATTTGTCCCGAGGGGATTCTTTTGGAGCAATCAGTGCCTAAATAAATCCACAAGAAAAAGGTCAGCTCCCATTATAAACTCCCCTTTTTAGCTTTTTTTGGAATATGCAGAGATGGCCCCCGCTTTGCTCGATTGTCTCAGCTTTACTTTTCGGGTTGGCAAAATTTGGCACAGTGTTACAATAACATTTCATCAGGAAACCTACTCATGGCTCGTAGCTCAAAGTTCAGAGCTAATCTCACAATTCAATTTTTAAAAAAACAGCTGGGGTAAACGGAACTGCTTCGGCATAAATTCCCACCAAATTAATTTCATCGACGGTTGCGCGGCGCAAATTGGAATATTTAATATTGCTCGTATTTAACACATTCAAAACCGAAACACCCACTTCGCCTTTTATTTTACCTGCCGGAAGTTTATAAACCAAAGCTGCATCCAGTCTTTTGTAATCCTGGTTTAACCAAGTTCCATCCGCTGTTTCAATATTGTAACGCTCGAAACCCGAACCATAAACATAGTCTGCCGACAAATAGAACGATTTTAAATTTAAAATACCGGCAAATTTTATTTCGTGGGTTTGGTGGTGTGGAGCCAATTTGTAATACTTCCTTACAAAAAAAGGGAAATGCTCTTCGGTTTTGCTTAATGAATAAGAAACCCAGGCCATGTGCTTTTTGTACTCTTTTTTTATGTACAAGTCCAATCCATAACTTCTACCTTCCCCATTATAAAAACCCCGTGCCAGACCTCTTGTCCCGTTAAAAAAACGGTTAATCCCGGCAGTGGTTTTGTAATATGTTTCGGCACTTAAAGTAAGTCCGTTTTTGTTGTATGAGATTCCGCCAACGAAATGCCCGGCATGTAAAACCGGAATATCAACACCATCGCTATTGGTCCAGAAATAAGAAAAATTATAACTGCTGTCAACAATCGAAGTTTTTGCCATAAACTGATTGTACAAACCCCAAGCGGCATTGAATTTTAATTCTTCGGTAATATTTACCGAAGCTGCAACACGCGGTTCGAAATACCATTTTTTTAATTGAAATGCACTTACAA
>JAKITG010000105.1 GCA_021648195.1 Flavobacteriaceae bacterium
CCATCATTTCCTCCATTCATTCTAATAATTACTAATACCTTGTCTTCTGCAGATTCATCAATAGTAAATAATGGTTTTAGTATGGTTTGATAACTTACATCTTTTACTACAAAAGGAACTCCTAATGCAGATAAACCTGTTCTTTTTATAAAATCTCTTCTTTTCATCGTTTATTGGATTTGAAATTCTGGCATATGAAACAACTGTGCCAATACTAATTTTATTCTTTTTTTTACAGGATCAGCATACGTAGCATTACTTTGGTTTGCCAAATAATCATTGTATTCTATCGTCCACTCAAAATCGGGTAAGCCATCAGTTAATGTATTCTTTAATTCATCTCTTTGATTTGTTTCAAGAGGCTTACAAGTAAATATGAGTTCTAATAAGCCTATCAATGTTTCAGCATCTGCGGGGTTTGAAAATTGCTCTAATTGATTTAAAAAGCCTAATAAATCAATAGGAAATTTACTACCTCCATTTTGATAACCACCATATAAAGTAACATAATTAGTGATATTAAATCGAAATGAAATTAAGGAACTATTAATCCATAATTCTGAGAAGGAGGGTTCTAAATAATAAGCTGTCCAACCTGCCACATTGGGTGGTTGAAAATATCCCATGCCAGAATTTCTTAAACCATTATTCATAGATAATAAAATTCTGTAATTTGCTTCGGTAGAATAATTTAGATCGAGCAATTTACTATTGGTAGATTTATATAAATTAGCTACCATCTCAATAGGGCTTTTTATAATTGTTCCTCTATTTTTAATATCATAAAAATGTTCGCTTAAAAATAACTCTCTTAGTACAGGTGCAATTTCGTAATTATTGGCAATCATGGTTTGTGCCATTCCCTCTACTATTGTTGTATTCACTTCGGTTTTAACAAACCATATATATAGTTTTTTACAAATAAATCTTGCTACTTGATCTTGTTGAAAGATTATGTCAATTAAATCGGAATATTCAGAAGCATTATTTCCTAAGATAACTTTATTTTCAAATTTTCCAGAAAGTGTTTTATCAGAATTATCATGTCTAGCCTCCGTAAAATATGATGAAATTAATGGTAAAGTACTGGATGAGCTATCTTGAAATCGCCAACCTGTTAAAATTTTAGCACTTTCTAAGATGTCATGTTCAGTATAATAAGTATAATCTCCATTTCCTATTTGTGGTCCTTTTCCAATAGTGTACAACTCAAATAATTCTCTTGCGAAGTTTTCATTGGGATGAGTTTTAGTACTCGTATTACCATTTAAAAAACTTAGCATCATAGGGTGAATTGTCATATCTTTTACCAACTGTTTAAAGTCTCCTAAGCAGTTGTTTCTCAATAACATTAAATACTCATAAGCGCCTTGAGAGTCGCTTGAATTAGAATTACAGGAAAAATGATTTTGCCAAAAAAGAGATACTTTTTCTACCACACTAAATTGTTGATGTTGAATAGTTCTCTCTACAAGCCAAGCGCGCAATGACCTATGTCTTGCTTGAGCTGCCTCGTTTTTATTAGCAGTTGGTAAAGGTTTCCCTACCCAAGTTTGACCAATAGGTACACTTGGATCTTTAGGGTCATAATTTAACGGAGAAGCAATTGCTGGTACTGTAAATAAATCTGTAACGGTTTGTGCTAATCCTTTTGCTGTTGCATTTGTAATTTGCTCTATAGTTAAACCAAAAAGGGTTCTTCTTAATAAATGAGCTGCTTCTTGTTTTGTCCAAGAACCTTGATAAGGATTTAAAGTACTAACACTAGCAGAATTCTTTACATTTTCTTGTTTTTTAACCTCTATCTTCGTCATAATAACACTTATTCATTTTATTAATATATAAACTTTCACGCCATACAGTAACGGTTTTTTATATCATATAGTATAAATAGTCATCATTTAATAATAAAATTTTACACCTAGAGGTTATTTTAATCTATCAGTTCTGTCAATTTTTTGAATTCTTTTTTAGCATCTTTTTTTTTGTATAAAACTGCATATACCGTGTCAATTATAGGTGTTCTAGCTTTCTTTTTTTGGTTAATTTTATAGGCACTTTTTGTAGCATAATAGCCTTCAGCAATCATGTTCATTTCAAACATTGCAGATTTTACAGTGTATCCTTTACCAATCATGTTTCCAAACATTCGATTGCGACTAAAGGTTGAATATCCAGTAACTAATAAGTCACCTAAATATGCTGAATTATTAATATTTCGTTTCATTTTATGTAGCTTTTTAATAAAACGCTTCATTTCTCGAATAGAGTTTGACATCAATACGGCTTGAAAATTATCACCATAACCTAAACCGTGTGCTATTCCTGCAGCAATTGCATAAATATTTTTTAGCATCGCTGCATATTCTGTTCCAATAATATCATCCGATATTTTAGTTTTGAGATATCTACTTGCTAATAAATTTGCCAAATAATTTGCTTTTTCTGCATCTTGGCAAGCTATTGTTAGATAAGATAAACGTTCCATCGCAACCTCTTCTGCATGGCAAGGTCCTGTAATTACACCAATATTTTTAAAAGGAACTTTTAATTTTTCATGAAAATGTTCCCCTACAATTAAACCTGTTTCAGGAACAATTCCTTTAATTGCAGAAAATATAATTTTCCCGTCAAGCGAAACAGTATGTTTATCTAATTCTTGTTTTAAAAATGCTGAAGGTATTGCAAAAATTAAATAATCTGCATAAGTCATCATTTCATTTATATCATCAGAAAGAAACAATTTATCGGGATGTAATTCTGCCGAACTCAAATAATTCGGATTGTGCTTATTTCGTTTTATATGCTCTATAACAGACGAATTTCTCATATACCATCCAACTTCATTCATGTTTTCAGATAGCATTTTAACAATTGCTGTTGCCCAACTTCCTCCACCAAATACTGCTATTTTATAGTTTTTTTTCATGTTTAATTTATTTTTGATACCTTTTTACAGCTGCGCCACCAAATTTATATATTTTCACTAGTTATCTTTTGTTTCTATATAATTTTCTAAAGATTTTTCATCCATTTGAGCAACCCTCCATTCGCTAAAAACTTTTGCTCCAGTACTTTTGTAAAAATCAATAGCTGTTGTATTCCAATCTAATACTTCCCAAGCAACTCGTTTAAAATTATTTTGATGTGCATATTTTAATACTTTGTAATACAATGCATTTCCTATTCCCTTACCTCGGTGTTTTTCTTGAACGATTAAATCTTCTAAATGAATGGCTTTTCCTTTCCATGTTGAATATCTTTCATAAAACAAAGCTATTCCTAGAATTTCATTATCCAGCTCGGCAACATACAATTTGAAAGCTGGGTTTTTTCCAAAACCATGACTCTTTAAATCTTCTACTGTAATCACAACAGCATTAGGTTCGTTTTCAAAAGATGCCAATTCTTTTATCAAATTTAAAACGGAAGACATATCAGTTTCTATTGCTTTTCTAATACTATAATTCATTTAATTTTTTTTCTTACAAATTTAATCATATTTGTAGTTTAGTAGGCTATTTTCGATATTAACAAAATAATTAAATTATTTTTCAATATTATCAAATATAATCCGTTAAATGTAGAATATAAAAAATAAGACCATTTCAATATTGAACAAAATTTAAGATTTAAAAAAATATATTTCGAATTACTTTCTTCTCTAAAAAACTTAAGTCCTCATAAACAAAGTTTACTGCGGATTAAATTTTTATCGGGCGTCGTATTTCTTTATCAAAATAGCTTTTGAAACGGCTTTAAATTAAACATCCTAATAAATAAAAAGACATGCAAAAACACAGTACTTTAGGAGAGTATATTATTAGAAATCAAAAACAATTTAAATATTCTTCAGGTGAGTTATCTCGATTAATTAATTCTATTAGGTTAGCAGCAAAGGTTGTAAACCATGAAGTAAATAAAGCAGGGTTGGTAGATATTCTAGGCAATGCTGGAGATACTAATATTCAAGGAGAAGATCAGCAAAAATTAGATGTTTATGCAAATGATGTTTTTATGCAAACCTTGACGAATAGGCAAATTGTTTGTGGCATTGCTAGTGAAGAGGAAGATGATTTTGTTACAATTTCTGGAAATAACGGTGCAAATAGTAATAAATATGTAGTATTAATTGATCCACTTGATGGCTCTTCAAATATTGATGTGAATGTATCTGTAGGTACTATTTTTTCTGTTTATAGAAGGATAACAAAAGCTGGAACACCCGTACAATTAGAAGATTTTTTACAAAAAGGAAATAAGCAGGTTGCTGCTGGGTATATTGTTTACGGAACTTCAACATTATTGGTTTATACAACGGGGCATGGTGTCAATGGTTTTACTTTAAACCCTGCTATTGGAACTTTTTATTTGTCACATCCAAACATGAAGTTTCCAAAAAATGGGACTATTTATTCTATCAATGAGGGGAATTATATTCACTTTCCTCAAGGTGTAAAAGATTATTTAAAATTCTGCCAAGAAGAAAAAGAAAATCGACCCTATTCTGCTAGGTATATTGGCTCATTGGTTTCTGATTTTCATCGCAATATGATTAAAGGAGGTATCTATATGTATCCAACAAGTACAAAAGCTCCAAAAGGGAAATTACGCTTGTTATACGAATGTAATCCAATAGCTTTTTTAACAGAACAAGCCGGTGGTGTAGCAAGTGATGGCTACAGAAGAATTTTAGACATCAAACCTTTAGAGTTACACCAAAGAGTTCCTATTTTCTGTGGCAGTAAAAATATGGTGGAAAAAGCTATAAAATTTATGGAAAAATATCCTAAGGATGCGGAGTATTAATAGTTCATTTTCTATATATATACTTGTTGACTCAAAAAACTATGAATAGTTCCTTAATAATTAGTCATTCTTATAATTTTATTTTCAATACTTAATCCTTTCAGTATAAGTATGGTATATTTGATATATTGTCGCAATTAGTTGAATAAATTTTAAATATTCAATGTATAAAAGCCTAAATTTACCAAAATTATTAGAAATGGGAATTATTAAAATTAAAAATATTAGAATATATGCTTACCATGGTTGTTTAGATGAGGAGGGTAAAATAGGTTCTGATTATAGAATAGATTTATCGGTGCATGCCAATTTAAAAAATTCGGCAAAAACAGATGACTTAAATGATACTGTTGATTATGTTCATTTAAATAAAATTGTAAAAGAAGAAATGGCTATAAGAGCAAAATTATTAGAAACTGTTGCCAATAAAATATTAGACAGAACTCTTTTAGAAATCCCTTTGGTAAGTAAAGTAAGTATTAAAGTTTCAAAATTAAATCCGCCTATAGGAGGAAATGTAGAAATGGTTTCTATTGTAATGGATAGAAAAAGATAATTATTCCTCTTTTTTAGGCAGCCTATAACTTCTTTAATTATACATTATTGATGCTGTCATGATATGATTCAAAACATTTTTTACCAACCTAAGTTTGCATAATTTGCATATTTCATAGCATTATGAACCGTATTTTTTGGTTGTTCATATATTCAACTGTCATCAGAAAATTCAAAAGGTTCATGATTTAAACTTGAAAACAGCATAGAAAAAATTGGTTTTAAAAAAGTTGTCTTTTTCATTTGTAAACAGGGTAAATTAAAGGCAAATATCTTAAAAATAATATTGCCTAAACTAAACTCTATTTTTTGTTGTATAAATTTTTAATTTATGTAAATTTACAGCCTAATTTTGGCGTCGTGGCCGAGTGGCTAGGCTGGGCTCTGCAAAAGCTCCTACAGCGGTTCGAATCCGCTCGACGCCTCAAAAAGGATTGTTTATTACAATTATTTTATTTATTAAAAAATATGAATACAGCGGTTCTCCCGAAACTTCGGGGCGCTCGACGCCTCAAAAAAATCTCTCTTTAGCACAAGTCTAAATAGAGGTTTTTTTATTTATTTAGCAAAAATTAGCTCTATTTTTTGCATATTTGCATGTCTTATCAAAAGAAAATGAAAATTTACCCAATTAATACTGGAAATTTTAAATTAGATGGCGGTGCAATGTTCGGTGTTGTACCAAAAGTCCTTTGGTCTAAAACAAACCCACCAGATAAAAACAATCTAATAGATATGGCTTTACGCTGTATGCTTATTGAAGATGGAAATCGATTAATTTTAATTGATAATGGAACAGGCAAGAAACAATCTGATAAGTTTTTTAGCTACTATTTTCCTTTCGGGGATTATAATTTAGATAGCTCTTTAGCTAAACTGGGTTTTAATAGAAATGACATTACCGATGTTTTTTTAACCCACTTACATTTTGATCATTGCGGTGGAAGTATCCAATGGAATAAAGATAAAACAGGTTATGAGCCTGCATTTATTAACGCTAAATTTTGGACAAATAAAAATCATTGGAACTGGGCTACTAAACCTAACCCTCGTGAAAAAGCCTCTTTTTTAAAAGAAAATATTCTTCCTATAGAAGAAAGCGGTCAATTGAACTTTGTATCTCATTCTGAAAATAATTTTTTACAAAATTCTGCTTTGGGCTTTGATATTTTATTTGCTGATGGACATACTGAAAAACAAATGATTCCTCATATTAAATACCAAGGTAAAACTTTAGTTTTTATGGCTGATTTATTACCAAGTATTGGTCATATTCCATTGCCCTACGTTATGAGCTATGATACACGTCCGTTAATCACTATGGATGAAAAAGCTAAATTTTTAAAACAAGCAGCAGATAATAATTATTATCTTTTTTTAGAACATGATGCAGTACATGAAGTTTGTACCGTAAAACACACCGAAAAAGGTGTGAAACTCAATCAAACTTTTAAATTTAATGAAATATTTAATTAATATAAACTCAATAAAAATGATAAATAAAAAATTAATTCTAGGCTTAGGTTTAGCCACAATTCTTACCAGTTGTAGTACAACTAAGTCCATACATAACCTTGCAGTACCTAGTGGATTTGAATCAGCTGTAATTATTCCTGCTAAAAAGGGTATGATGTCGGAAGAAGCAATAAGAAAATGGCCTCAAGCAGATATTTCTACTGATTCTATTCCAGGAATGAGTATTGATAAAGCCTATCAATTTCTAGCCAATAAAAAAGGAACTACAATTATTGTTGGAGTAATTGATTCGGGTATTGATATCAATCATGATGATTTAAAAGATAATATTTGGACAAACAGTGATGAAGTTGCTGGCAATGGTATTGATGATGACAAAAATGGATTTGTTGATGATATCCATGGTTGGAATTTCTTAGGCGGGAAAGAAGGAGATTCAACTCCTGAACAGCTAGAAATAACTCGATTATATAAAAAATTAAATGCTAAATATGTTGGTAAATCAGAAGATCAAATTTCTGAAAATGATAAATCAGAATATGCATATTATCAAGAAGTAAAAAAAGATTTTGATGAAAAAGTTGATGAAGCTAATGGAAATTACCAGTATTATCAAAAGCTTCAAGAAATGTTGAGAAAAGGAGATCTAGTTGCACAAAAAAAATTAGATAAAACCAATTATACAATTGAAGATTTAAATACACTTTCTCCCGAAGATCAAAATCCATTTTTAATGAAAATTATGTCTACAGGTAGTAATGTTCCAGATACTTTTAAACAATTAGAAGGCGGACTTGACCATTATGGAAGTCAGGTAAAGGTTATGTATAATCTTGATTTTGACGGAAGGTCTGTAACTGGTGATAATGCTTATGATATAAAAGATACATCTTATGGGAATGCACATACTATTGGTTCAATAGATGATGAAATGCATGGTACACATGTATCTGGAATAATATTGGCAACAAGAGATAATAAAATAGGAATGAATGGTATTGCAAAAAATGTAAAATTGTTATCTGTTAGAGCTGTACCAGATGGAGATGAATATGATAAAGACGTTGCGTTAGCAATTCGTTATGCTGTTGATAACGGAGCAAAGATTATTAATATGAGTTTTGGTAAAAGTTATTCACCAAATGCTGAATGGGTTTATGATGCGATAAAATATGCTGAAAGTAAAGATGTATTATTAGTACATGCTGCCGGAAACGATGGCAGTGATATTGATACTGCTGAAAATTTTCCGAATGATTCAAAAGATAAATTAATTGA
>JAKITG010000106.1 GCA_021648195.1 Flavobacteriaceae bacterium
TAGAAATGGTAGCAAATTATGGAGAGAGTACTACAAAATATAAAGAGGAAGCTAAAAATCAAAAACAATCGGGTCCTCTACAGGCTTTAGTAGATTTGGTGCCTCAAAATATATTTAAATCTGCAACAAGCAACCGTAATATGTTGCAAGTTATCTTTTTTGCAGTATTTTTTGGAATAGGACTAATTTTAATACCAGAAGAAAAAGGGAAAGTTGTAAAAGATTTTTTTAGTGGATTTAATGAAGTTATACTTAAAATGGTCGATTTGATTATGTTGGCAGCACCTTATGGTGTATTTGCTTTATTGACAGCTTTAGTTGTAGAATCGCCAAGTATAGATTTGTTTAAAGCTTTGGGCTGGTATGCATTAACTGTTATTGCTGGCTTGTTGGCAATGATTGTTTTTTATAATATAATTGTATTTGTATTTACAAAAAGAAAACCTAAATTTTTTATGAATGCCATGTCTCCTGCACAATTATTAGCGTTTTCAACAAGTTCTAGTGCCGCAACATTACCTGTAACTATGGAACGTGTTACTGAACATATAGGCGTAGAAGATGAGGTGGCTAGTTTTGTGTTACCAATTGGTGCAACTATTAATATGGATGGTACTAGTTTGTATCAAGCAGTTGCAGCAGTATTTATTGCTCAAGCCTTTGGTATGGATTTAACCCTAGGAACACAATTAGGAATTATAGCAACGGCAACATTAGCATCAATTGGTTCTGCAGCAGTTCCAGGTGCAGGAATGGTTATGTTGGTTGGCGTATTAGGTTATGCAGGAATTCCTGAAGCAGGTTTGGCTTTAATTTTTGCAGTAGACAGACCTTTAGATATGTGTAGAACGGTAGTAAATGTTACAGGAGATGCAGCAGTATCTATGTTGGTAGCTAAATCTGTTGGAAAATTAGGTGAACCAAAAGTAAAAGATTGGGATGATAATTACCCTAAAGAATAGTGCTCAGTTGGCAGTGGCAGTCAAATATTATTGATAATCTTATTTCAATTATTGACATCAATATACCTAATATTAGGTGTAAAAATATCTAATACCTATGTTTACCATTTCATGACAACACTTCCCCAAGTAAATCCACTACCAAAAGCTGCTAACACAACAAGGTCATTGTCTTTAATTTTTCCTTTTTCCCAAGCCTCTGATAATGCTATGATAATAGATGCAGCTGTAGTATTTCCGTAATTCATAATATTATTATAAACTTGGTCATCTCTTAATTTAAATCTTTGTTGAATAAACTGAGAAATTCTTAGGTTTGCTTGGTGAGGAATGAATAAATCAATGTCATTAACAGATAAATTATTAGCAGTTAATCCTTCCATTATAACTTCACTAAATCTAACGATGGCATTTTTAAAAACAAATGTTCCATCCATGTATGGGAAATAAGAAATATCCTTACCTTTTGAATCAATAATTTCAGGTACCCAATTTTTAATACTTGGAGAAGCAACAATTAATTTATCGGCATGTTTTCCCTCACTATGTAAATGTGATGATAAAATTCCTTTGTTATTATCCTCTGTTCTTGAAAGTACACAAGCACCAGCTCCATCACCAAAAATTACAGAAACCCCTCTTCCTCTTGTGGACTTATCTAATCCGTTGGAATGATATTCGGCACCAATTACCAAAATATTTTTATACATACCCGTTTTGATAAATTGATCGGCTGTTGATAGCGCATAAATAAAACCAGAACATTGGTTGCGTATGTCGATTGCACCAATGGTTTTCATGTCTAACATATCTTGAATTTGTACCCCACAACCAGGAAAGAAATAATCAGGACTTAAAGTTGCAAAAACAATAAAATCAATGTCTTTACTAGTTAATCCAGATCTTTCAATGGCAATTCTAGCAGCTTTTGCACCCATAATGGCAGAAGAATCTTCACTGCCATCTGGAATCCAATGACGCTCTTTAATGCCAGTTCGTTCCTGAATCCATGCATCATTGGTATCCATAAATTTTGATAAATCATCATTAGTTACCACATTTTCTGGAACATAGAATCCAAGACCAGTTATTTTAGAATTGTACATAGGCTGTCTTAATTATTTTAATTTAGAAAATTATCAAAACAAAGTTAATGAAATTAATTTATTATGCTATGAATAGTAGTTTGAAATTTTTATCGAAAATAGATAGTATGACAATACAATATTCGAGGCATTGCAGTAAAAATAAAGCTATTGACAAAACAAGTGCGTATTTATATGTCAACTTGTCATTTATTAGTCTTTGGTATTTTTTTTGAAAGAGTAATTGTGAAATAAATTAAATACTAAAAACTAAAATAATTATGGCTAAAGGAAAAATAAATGTAGCTGTTGAGAATATATTTCCATTGATTAAGAGATTTCTATACTCTGATCACGAAATATTTTTAAGAGAATTAATCTCAAACGCAACAGATGCAACTTCAAAATTAAATCATCTTGCTACTATTGGTAAATTTAAAGGAAAAATTGATGATGTAAAATTAGAAGTAAAAATTGATAAGGAAGGTAAAAAACTTCATATTATTGACCAAGGGATTGGTATGACCAAAGAAGAAGTTAAAAAGTACATTAACGATATTGCTTTTTCTGGTGCTGAAGATTTTTTAGAAAAATTTAAAGATGAGAAAAATGATTCAGGAATTATTGGTCATTTTGGATTAGGATTTTACTCTTCTTTTATGGTTGCAAAAGAGGTTGAAATTATAACTAAATCGTATATTAAGGGAGAAGATGCAGCACATTGGATTTGCGATGGTTCGCCAGAATATACCCTTAAAAAATCGGATAAAAAAGAAAGAGGTACAGAGATTATCTTACATATTGATGATGATTCGTTAGAATTTTTGGAAGAAAGCAGAATTAATGAATTATTGATGAAGTACAATAAATTTATGCCAGTTCCAATTAAATTTGGAACCAAAGAAATAGATGACCCTAAGCATAAACCAAAAACAACAAAAGATAAAGAAGGTAAAGAAACTACTGAGCCACAAAAAATGATGACGGTTGATAATATAATTAACAACCCAACTCCAGCTTGGATCAAACAACCTAGTGATTTGAAGGCGGAAGATTATAAAGAGTTTTATCACGAATTATATCCAATGCAATTTGAAGAGCCTTTGTTTAATATTCATTTGAATGTTGATTATCCTTTTAATTTAACAGGTATTTTGTATTTCCCTAAAATGACTGCAAATATCGATGTACAAAAAGATAAGATACAGCTCTATCAAAATCAAGTATATGTAACTGATAATGTAGAAGGTATAGTGCCTGATTTTTTACAAATGTTACGTGGAGTTATTGATTCTCCAGATATTCCGTTAAATGTTTCAAGAAGTTATTTACAAGCAGATGGTGCCGTTAAAAAAATAGCATCTTATATCACCAAAAAAGTAGGGGATAAGCTAAGTTCATTATTTAAAAAAGATAGAAAAGAATTTGAAAAAAAATGGAATGATATCAAAATAGTTATTGAATACGGAATGCTTTCGGAACCTAAATTTTTTGAAAAAGCACAAAAATTTGCTTTATATCCAACAGTAAATGATGCGTATTTTACTTTTGATGAATTTAAAGAAAAAATTAAAGCTACTCAAACTGATAAAGACGGAAACGTAGTTGTTTTATATGCTACAAATAAAGAAGAACAGCATAGTTTTATTCAAGATGCCGAAGCTAAAGGTTATGAAATTTTACTATTAGATTCACCAATTATTTCACATTTGATTCAAAAATTAGAAAGTGAAAATTCTGAATTATCAGATAAAAAACAACCTATTAAGTTTGCCCGTGTTGATTCTGATTCTATAGATAAATTAATTCAAAAAGATGAAAATCAAATCTCTAAATTGAATGATGAAGATCAAGAAAAATTAAAAGTTATTATTGAAGAAATTGTTCCAAAAGAAAAATATACGGTACAGATGGAAGCGATGGATTCAAAATCAAATCCTTTTATAATTACGCAGCCTGAATTTATGCGTCGTATGAAAGAAATGCAACAATCCGGTGGCGGAGGTATGATGGGAATGGGTAATTTTCCAGAAATGTATAATTTGGTGGTCAATACCAATAGTGATTTGATGCAAAAAATATTAAAAGCAAAAGGTAAACGAGAAACTTATGTGAATCAGGCTTTAGATTTGGCTAGACTGTCACAAAACCTATTAAAAGGAAAAGAAATGACAGAATTTATCAAACGAAGTTATGAAATGATTAAATAAACCGAATTGCATAAAATAAAACAGCTCTTAAGATTATCTTAAGAGCTGTTTTATTTTATCATTTTCGTTAAAGTTTATTCTACTGGAAAATTAAAATAAGTATTTGGAAAAGGTTCATTTTTTAAAGTAAAATGCCACCATTCTTTATCATAAGATTTAAAACCATGCTTTTCCATACGACGTCTCAATAACATACGTAGTGCGCGTTGGTTTTTTGTAATATTTGGATAATCTATACTTGATTTTTCATCCAATAAATCATAAGGGCTTCCCATGTTTAATATATGTCTTGTTTTTAACGATACAATTGTTAAATCAACAGTACTACCTCTACTGTGTCCAGATTTTTTTGAAATATAACCTTCCTTAAATAAATCTTTTTTATCAATATTAGGATAAAAATCTTCTTTCATTAAAGTATCGCTGTCATCTTCTGACCAACTTATCATGTTGTCAACTGCCTGTTGTGGACGGTAAGCATCATAAATTAATAAACCAAAGCCAATTCTTTCTAGTTCAGTTTGAACCTTGGTTAAAGCGTCTGCAGCTTTTTTACTTAAAATGCATTTTGGTGCATTATAACCTTTTAAAGGTTGTCCTATAAAATTATTTGGGCCATAATACCTTAAATCAGACCTAAGATTAGGTATGACGTCTTTTAAGTAAACAAAACCTTCGTGTAGGGGAGGATTTGTTGGTTTGTCACTAATTGTAGTGAAGCTTAAAAATAATAGTATGACTATCGCTTTGATGACAATACTCGTTTTCATTGTTGCTATTGTTTTTAGATATGCATGCATAAAACGGTAAAACGAGTAATTTATTACACGATATAAAAAAAATCAAAAAATAATGATGCTGTATGTTTTATGTTTTTGCGAATAATTTTTGTATTATCCGTAAATAGAATTTAATATTTTTGCCAATCTGATTCCTGCTTTTTGCAATTGAGAACGTACTGTGTTAAAATGACTGTAAGAGTATTTGTAACTTAATTTTTCTCCTATTTTTGCTGAGCTGTAAACTTGTTTTACTAAGCCTTGAGATTCATGCATCCATTCAAGTATGTTCCCTTTTTGAATAGAATGAACTTGTTGTTTGCTTAATTTTTTGGCGTTTAAACTGAGTTCTACATAGCTCATATTCCATGATTCGATTATGTGAGTGTCCCAAACTCTATGAAGATTAGTACCTTTGTTATGCCATAGTACTTGAAAATCATTACCACCTTTATCATCAAACTTACCAACATGTAAAGGTTGATGTAAATCACCTATTAAATGAATAAGAAATTTTAAATAAAATATTTTATTTTCTTGAGTAGATTGTTTGTTTTTCAAAACCTTTATACAGTGATTTATACCTGTGATAAGATCTCCTTTGGGATTTTTTTTAGAATCCTCATATTTTGTGTCAAAAGGTAAATTTACATAATGCCATGGGTTAAATTTCCTGTAGCGCTTATCAGATTTAATTTCATCTCCAAAAGTTGAGACAAAAGCCAAGCTTTCTCCTTGAAGTAATTTATTGATTTTTCTTTTTGTTTTTTTACTTAAATGTTTTTCGGCAATATTACCTACGGTTCTGTGACCAGTTACTCCCCAATTGGGTTTGGGGTTTGCATTAATATAATTGGTGGATAAAATAAAGATGAAAATTAAAAAGACTTGCTTTAGCATAAGTAATATAGATTAAGTAAAACAAATGTATAAAAAAGAGAGCTTGTTTAGCAGGACAAGCTCTCTTTTATTTGATTATAGATTATTAGTTAGGTGTACCTTAGTGTTCGTTCATTCTAAAATCTGAATACGCATTCATGCCATGTTCATGACCATCTAATCCTTCCAATTCTTCTCTTTCAGATACTCGTATGCCAATAGTTTTCTTTAATGTGAATAGAATAATAAAAGTGGATACAGTACAGATAACTCCGTAAGATGCGATACCAATTAATTGGCTAACAATTTGAGCTCCACCTGCTAAATTGCCAAATAACCCAACAGCTAATGTTCCCCAAATACCACAAACTAAATGTACAGCAATAGCTCCAACAGGATCGTCCAGTCTTAATTTATCAATAAGGCTAACAGCAAATACAATAATTGCTCCAGCAATACCACCAATTATGATGGCATCTGTAGGTCCCATTTGATCTGCACCAGCAGTAATACCAACTAATCCTCCAAGAATACCATTTAAAAACATAGTAAGATCAAGGTTTTTATCTTTTATGGTTGATACTAAAAATGAAACGACTCCTCCAGCCGCCGCCGCCAAACAAGTTGTTACTAATACCAATGATGTTGCTCCAGGTTCAGCAGATAATACAGAGCCTCCATTAAATCCAAACCATCCTAACCAAAGAATTAATACTCCAGCGGTTGCTAGTGGTATATTGTGCCCAGGAATCGCTCTTGGATTACCATTTTTGTCAAATTTTCCAATACGTGCACCTAATAACCATACGGCTACCAAAGCTGCCCATCCGCCAACGGAGTGGACTAAAGTTGAACCTGCAAAGTCATAAAAAGGAGTTTCTCTCATGTCTAAAAATCCGCCACCCCACTTCCAAGAACCTACAAGTGGATAAATAAAACCTACGTAGATAATTACAAATATCATGAATGGTACGATTTTGATACGCTCGGCTACGGCTCCAGAAACGATGGTTGCTGCAGTAGCGGCAAACATTCCTTGAAATAAGAAATCTGTCCAATAAGTATAGCCTTCATTATAGGCTAAATCAGCAGCAGCTATAGCATCTAATCCAAACCCTGCGAATCCGAAAAAACCTGAAGATCCTTCTCCAAATCCAGGGTACATTAAGTTGAAACCTACTAAACAATATAGTAATAGTCCAACTGTAATGATAAATATGTTTTTAAATAAAATGTTAATTGTATTTTTTTGTCTCGTTAAGCCTATCTCTAATAGAGAAAACCCTAAATGCATAAAGAAAACGAGTGCTGTACAGATCATCATCCATACATTATTTATAGTTAGTAATTCCATAATATAATTTGTTTAAATTTTGATTGGTTAGTAATTATTTTAAGGTATCACCACCTTTTTCTCCTGTTCTTATTCGGTAGGATTCTTCTATATCGGATACAAAAATTTTACCATCTCCTACTTCTCCAGTAGCAGCTGCTTTTAGAATAGCATTAATGGCGTTATCTTTAAATTCATCATTTATAACTATTGATAAGATTCTTCGTTGAATATCGCTTGTATTGTATGAGATACCTCTATATACATGCCCTTCTTTTTCGTTGCCTTTGCCAGTTACATCCCAATAAGTGAAGAAAGTAACTCCAACATCATATAAAGCTTCTTTTACTTCTCTATATTTTGATTTTCGGATGATTGCTTCAATTTTTTTCATAATTTTTTTATTGTTGGTTAAAATTTATATACTGCCGCTAAGATAAAAGAACTTAATCTATTTTGTGCATTTAAGTCTTTATCTAGAAAGAAATCATCTGAGCCAGAATCTAAACGTAATTCAGGAATA
>JAKITG010000107.1 GCA_021648195.1 Flavobacteriaceae bacterium
TAGCATATTGGGTATTCATAACATGACAGTTAATACATGCTTTTGGATCTGAAGATAAATAAGATGGCATTTGAGATATTTTAACCATATATCCTAAAAATAGTAATGCAATAATAAATTTTGAAATCGCAACTTTTTTAAGTAGTTTACTGTTTTTTTTCATATCTTAAATTTGTGTTCTATTTAAAATAATATTTTAAGAATACCTTGTAAAGTTAAGGTAAATGTTTTAAATATTACATTTAATCTTTTGATTGTCTATAAGTTTTAAATTGGCAGGTATAATAGTTGCTATTTTTTTAGTAATATTTTCATCAATACTTTTATAATTATTACTTTTGATTTATCAAGTTAAACGGAGTTTAGGATTTTGTATCAGCAAAAAACAAATGTATCTACAAAGCGTAAGTTTTCTGTAGTCATCTTGTAGCCAATGGTTTAAGAGATATTAAATTAAGGGTGTATATTTCTAGATACAGCTTAAAAATATTATTGTAATAAAGAAATAACTGTATCTTTCCTGCTTTAGATAGCCCTGTAGTTCTAACTATAGGAAAGCTAAAAACGACACTTGTAGTTCACCTATCTTTTTATAACCTAGTACATTCATGTGGATAGAATCATGATAATATAAATCCTTATTAAATATATTATACCCGCCTAAAAGGAACTGATCAAGAACTGGTATACCATGCAGTTTACAAACCATTTTTTGCATTTCAACGTATTTAGCCATCCCTTGTGTATAAAAAGGATCATGTGCACCTCTATCATTAAAGGCTTTACTTGATGTAAAGAAGTATATAATAGCATAGGGGTTTATCTCATAAATCTTTTTTATACAATAGTTAATCCCTCCTGCCTGAGTAATTAATTTTTTCTCATCATAATTATCAAACTCTGTGTAATCAGTATAAGACCCGACCTTCCTGTGATTGGTATAATCATTCGTTGATGCCCATAAAATATAAATATCAAATACACCAGCTTCATCAACTTGTTGTTGAAGAGATTTTCCTTGCAAAGAAGAAAACCCTGCACCTGAAACTCCATAATTGGCAATGGTCATTCCTAAGTGTTTTTTCCACAATATTTTTGCACTATCACTTGCTGGTATCACAGAAACAGAGCCACCAAAGACGGCTACAGACTTTCCATAATTGAAAGACTCTTTAAGAGTTAATGTTTCAATCTCATTTTGTGAAAAAACACTATTTGAGAATAAAAATAATAGAACAACTAAATAATTAATACATCCTTTCATAATAATCGATATTTTAATGATGGGTCAAACTTACGATAATGTAAGTATGTAATTGTGTTTTATGAATATATTATGAAGTCCGCCTTTGTTGGAACAAGAATGAAGTTAGCTGAAAATAAATTTTGAAACAAGCAAAATTAGCCAATGTATTTGTTAGTTATTTTTTGAATTGTATCTTTACAGGCATAAACGATTACGCAAATAAACAGCAAAAATGAAAATAGTAATTTCACCAGCAAAATCATTAGATTATCAATCAGAATTGCCAATAGACAAACATACACAGGCAATTTTTTTAGAACAAGCTAAAAAAATAAGTAATGTACTCAAAAATAAAAATACCAAACAATTGTCTAAATTGATGAGTATTTCTGATAATTTAGGGCAATTAAATTATGAACGAAATCAAGAATGGAGTTTACCTTTTGCTTTAGAAAATTCGCGACAAGCTATTTATGCTTTTAAAGGAACAGTTTATGAAGGTTTAGATGCTTATACAATTCCACCCAATAAAATAGATCAATTACAAAACAAGTTACGTATACTCTCTGGTCAATATGGAATTTTAAAACCTTTGGATTTAATGCAAGCTTATCGTTTAGAAATGGGTACAAAATTAAAAGTAAATGGAAAAGAGAATCTCTATCAATTTTGGGGTATGACTATTACTAATGCTTTAAATAATGAGCTAAAAAATGGTGAACCCTTTATTAATTTAGCGAGTAACGAATATTTTAAAGTAGTAAAACCAAAGCTATTGAAAGTATCCATAATTACTCCAATTTTCAAAGATTTTAAAAATGGAACATTAAAAACTATTGCGTTTTTTGCTAAAAAAGCAAGAGGAATGATGGTACGGTATATTATTGATAATAATATAGAAATTGTTGAAGATTTAAAAGGATTTAATATAGATGGTTATGCTTTTGATGCTAATTTATCTACAGAAACAGAATTGGTATTTACAAGATAAATAAATAGTTTTACTACAAATTTAGTGAATACTATTTTTGTTATCTTTTTTTGCAAACTTAATTAATTCCACTAAATTTGTAGTAGAACCAAGTAAATTATGAAAAATTCATTTAATATACCCAAACCATTTAGGTTTTCGGGAGTTTTGGCGAACCTGCCTGCCGGCAGGCAGGAGTTATCTTTTTTCTTTAAAAAGGCAAAAAATTCAACCATAGCCTTTGTTACGGTTTTATTTTTTAACGCATTTAAAGGAAGAAAGAACGAGTCAAAAAACCGAAAGGCTAAATGGTTTGGGTATATACTCATAATACTCTGCAGTTAGGTTCATTATCATTAACTCTATATCTTTTAGTTTTCGCTTTTGATTTAAAAAATTCTCTATTTTTGTAATAGCTTGTAATATTTCTAAAATTTTATTGCAATTTACTCTAAAGCCGCTCATGTATTTAAATTTTTGGTATTCAGTTAAATATATAACTTTCTATCTTTTTTATTAATGCACAACAAGTGTTGTTTATGATATAAATTATAGATGAATATAATTTTATATGTTCTAAACGGAAAAATATTCTCAATAAAAATTAAAAAAGCAATTGAATCAATAAATTTAATTTTATTTTTGCAGATGCAAAATAAAGTTCTAATACTAGATTTCGGTTCGCAATACACACAACTTATAGCACGTAGAGTTAGAGAACTTTACATTTTTTGTGAAATTTTTCCATATAATAATATCCCTAAAAACGTTGAGAAATACAAGGCGGTAATTCTGTCTGGTAGTCCTTATTCTGTTCATCAAGAAGAAGCACCTCATCTTGATTTATCAAAAATCAAAGGTAAAATACCATTATTAGGTGTATGTTATGGTGCTCAGTATTTAGCACATAACTTTGGTGGAAATGTTGAACCTTCCAATGTAAGAGAATATGGTAGAGCTAATCTTTCCTTTATAGCAGAAAATAGAGTGCTTTTTAAATTTATTGATTTAGATGCACAGGTGTGGATGAGTCATGCAGATACTATAGTTAAATTACCTAAAAAATTTAATAAAATAGCCAGTACAGAAGATGTTGAGTTTGCAGCTTATAAAATAGATAATGAGCAAACATACGGTATTCAGTTTCACCCTGAAGTTTATCATACTACTGATGGGATGCAGTTATTGGAAAATTTTTTGGTAGATATTGCAAAAGTAAAACAAGATTGGACACCATTTTCATTTGTTGAAACTACAGTAGCCGAATTAAAAGAAAAATTAGGAAATGATAAGGTTGTTTTAGGTTTGTCTGGAGGAGTTGATTCAACCGTAGTAGCAGTTTTATTAGATAAAGCTATTGGTAAAAACCTCTATTGTATTTTTGTAAATAATGGTTTGCTTCGTAAACATGAATTTGAAAGAGTATTAGATCAGTACCAACACATGGGGCTGAATATCAAAGGGGTAGATTCTTCTGATAGGTTTATAAATAAATTAAAAGGAATTACAGATCCTGAAGAAAAACGAAAAGCAATAGGCAATGAGTTTATTGAAGTTTTTGATGAAGAAGCACATTTAATTAGTGATGTTTCTTGGTTAGGTCAAGGCACAATTTATCCCGATGTAATTGAATCTATTTCGGTAAAAGGACCATCAGCAACGATTAAATCTCATCATAATGTGGGTGGTTTGCCAGATTTTATGAAATTAAAAATAGTTGAACCTTTACGAATGTTATTTAAAGATGAGGTTAGACGAGTGGGTAAAAGTTTAGGGATTGATGCAGAGCTTCTTGGTCGTCATCCATTTCCTGGACCAGGACTGGGAATTCGTATTTTGGGAGATGTTACTCATGAAAAAGTTAGAATATTACAAGAAGTTGATTTTATCTTTATTGAAGGCTTAAAGAACTGGAACTTGTATAATGATGTTTGGCAAGCTGGAGCGATGTTATTACCTGTTAATTCGGTTGGTGTGATGGGCGATGAGCGAACCTATGAAAAGGTTGTAGCCTTAAGAGCAGTATCTTCTACCGATGGAATGACTGCAGACTGGGTTGATTTACCATATAAGTTTTTACAAGAAATCTCCAATAAAATCATCAATAATGTAAAAGGAATAAATCGAGTTGTATATGATATTAGCTCAAAACCACCAGCAACTATTGAGTGGGAATAAATGATGATTTTGACAATATTTTATCTCTATCGGTATTTTTTGTATTTTTATTATCTGAATAAATATTAAATGAAGAACATAAAACTAGTAATTCTCTTATTTTTTATAGGAATATTATCGACAATTGCACAAGAAAAAAGGTATATTACTTATAAGGTTTCTAAAGGAGAAACGTTGTACAGTATTTCAAAAAAACTTTTTGTAACACCATTTGATTTAATAAAATTGAATCCTGATGTTAATAAAAATATCAAGGTAAATGATATTTTAATTGTACCTAATAAAAATTACAATCCTTTAAAAGAAATTCATGAAGTTGATTTGAAATCTATTTCAGAAAAAGATATTGTAGTTGATAATTTTATTTATCATAATGTATTGAGTAAGGAAACACTCTATAGTATTCAAAAAAAATACAATGTTTCTAATGCTCAATTAAATAAATGGAATCCTTTTTTAGTAGAAGAAGGATTGAAATTAGGACATGTATTAAAAATGCCATTACAAGTAAGTGAAGCTGAAGTAATAGAAAAAGATGAAAGTACACAACCTTATCTAGTAAAGCAAAAAGAAACTAAATATGGAATAGCAAAAGCTTTTGATATTTCTATTGAAGTTTTAGAGCAGTTAAATCCAAAAATTAAAAAAGATGGATTGAATATTGGTGATTTTGTTTTGGTACCAAAACAAAAATCAAATAAAAAAATAGTCTATACTGAACATACTATTGAGAAATTAGAAACACTATACAGTTTAAGTAATAGATTTGAAATTTCTCAAGAAGAATTAATCACAGCAAACCCTCAATTAAGAAAAGGTGTTCAAAAAGGAATATTGATAAATATACCAAAAAGGCAAGGAAAAACAAGTGAATTTTTTGTTGATGAAATTGAAAAAGGCAAAAAATTAGAAGTTGCAATGATGTTACCTTTCCTTACCAAGCAAGATTCTTTAAATTTCAAAAAGAATAAGTTATTGAATATTACAACCGATTTTTATTTTGGAGCTTTGCTTGCCCTAGACTCTTTAAAGCAACAAGGACTATCTGTACATATGAAAGTATATGACACACAAAATAGTGAATTTATTAGTAAAAAACTAAGTGAAAAAAGCGAATTTAAAAATTATGATGTAATTATTGGTCCACTATTTTTAAAAAATGTAAAAGCGGTATCTCACAATTTAAAATCAGAAAAAGTAATTATAGTTTCACCAATATCTACCAAAGATCATTCAGGTATTAATAATAATAACAATTTGGTACAAGAAGTTACTTCCAAAGAATACTTAGCTCGTAAGATGTTAGAATATATTAAGTCAAACTATTCCAATCAAAAATTGATTGTTATTTTAGGTGAAGAGGAGTTGGATGAAGGTTTTACAACAATGGTTGAAGAACTAAAAGCTTTAGACCCTACCAATCCTTTAACAATTATAAAGCCTAAAAAAGGTTATATTCGATCTAATCTTTTTAAGAGCAGTATTGTAAAAAATAAGGAGAATTGGTTTTTATTATTAAGTAGTAATGGAAATACCGCAGCCGATGTTGTTAATAATTTAGGCGTATTACCAGAAGAAAATAAGATTACTTTATTTGCATTCGAAAAAGGTAAAAATTTTGATAAGGTTAATAATAGTTTTTTAGCAAAAGCTAATTTTCATTATCCAACGTTTCATTTTGATGATGAAGAATCTTCAAAATTAAAATATTTTTATAAAAAATATAGAAAAATTTATAAAGGTTATCCTTCAAAATATGCCGTAACTGGGTTTGATGTTACTTATGATATTTTAATGCGTTTGGCTAACGATACAAATTTAGTTAATCAAGGTCTTTCACAACGCCTAGCTACACGATATAATTTTATTGAAAATACTACTTCTGGCGGTATTGTTAATCAAGGTGTGTTTATTATAAAATATGATGGTCTTAAATTAAAGATTGTTAAATAATTATTTAGGACACTAATATAATATTTACAATAATATACCGTACAACTCGTTTTACGATAATGTTGCATCTCTTCAAAGATAATGTACTAAATGAGGGGTTTCCCCTAGAATAATACATTGATCATTCAAACTGACTAGAATATTATAACACACAATAGTAAACATTACAATTTTTAAAAAAACTTATCTTTGAAATATAATTAAATTGCTAAAATTAAATTACAAAGGAATTGGAACATAAATTAAATATAATATAACCTTAAAAATAGAGTGGAGAATCATTAAAAACTTAAGAAATACTATTACACCAATTTAACATCATAATGTCGCATTGAGATTGTTTAATTCAATTATACGACATTATAAAATTAAATTGGTGTTATTGGCATCCAATGAATACTGTTTTATTTTATAGATGAAAGATTGCTTTACATATAAAAATTAAATACAATGAATAAAATACAAGAAGCCTTGCGTCAACCTGATTTAAACCAAGTTTTACAACTTTTAAAAGATGGAGAAACGTGGGAGTTAGATGCTTTTTCAACAAACCAAGCACTACAAAAAATTATGGAAAACGAAATGTTTGAAATTATAGATATTCTTATTAAAAACGAAACAATTTCGTTAGATATTTTTGAATATCATAATTTTACAAACACCATTTTTGAACTATTTATAGAAATTCCATTTACCGAAAAAAGCAAAGAATATCTTTTAAAAATAATTACGGATATTGAAAATATTGATGATGAGATTGGTCAAAAAACATGGTTAGGGTTTGCTATTAAAAACAATGCAAGTATTAAATTTTTAGAAGTATTAATCAATAATGGTTGTAATATTAACACTATAGATTCCGTTGAGCAAACCTATTTATTCCATACAAAAAGCATAAAACTAACCGAGTTTTTAATCCATCAAGGTTTAGATATTAACAAAAAAGATCTTGGTGGTCAAACTGCTTTTTATAATATTGTCAAAAAGGAAAATACTAGGAGAACTAGAAATGAAAATCCAGAAGATAATAGAACGAAGTTAATCCAATTATATTTAGACAATGGTATTGATGTCAATTCGCAAGACAAAAAAGGCAATACCGTTTATGACATTGTGTGCTTTGAAATAGCAAGTCCTGAGATATTTGAACAGTTATCTAATTACGACCCACCAAGATTTGACTTAAAAAATAATAAAGGCCAATCCTTATTTTTCGAATTTATATCTATACCAAATTCGAATGTTGTAATAATAGAACAAATGCTCAACTTAGGGGTAGATGTTTTTCAAGAAGAAAAAAATGCTTATGGAGAGATGGTAACAGCAGCTGATATATTAGCAAAAAAACCAGCATCAATTTTTGAATTGTTGCT